>JAOATF010000106.1 GCA_030158285.1 Hyphomonadaceae bacterium | reverse complement strand
TGGTCAGCGAGCCGCCTTCTTCGAGGTTACGCGCGGCGCCGAAGAAGCGCTTCGGTTTCTGCAGGGCGTTGGCGTCGACACCGCCGGTCAGCACTTTACCGGAGGAGGGGACAACCGTGTTGTAGGCGCGGCCGAGGCGCGTGATCGAGTCGAGCAGGATCACGACATCGCGGCCATGTTCAGCCAGGCGCTTCGCCTTCTCGATCACCATCTCGGCGACAGCAACGTGCCGCGTCGCAGGCTCGTCGAAGGTCGAGGAAATGACTTCCCCCTTCACCGAACGCTGCATGTCGGTGACTTCCTCGGGACGCTCGTCGATGAGGAGCACGATCAGGTAACATTCCGGGTGATTTTCAGCGACCGACTGCGCGATGTTCTGCAGCAGCACGGTTTTACCAGTTCTCGGGGGAGCGACAATGAGAGCGCGCTGGCCTTTGCCGATCGGCGAGACGATGTCGATCACGCGGCCCGAACGATCCTTCTTGGTCGGATCCTTCGGCTCCATGTGGAGGCGTTCGTCGGGATAAAGCGGCGTGAGGTTGTCGAACGGCACCTTGTGGCGCGCCCGCTCGGGGTCCTCGAAATTGACGGTGGCAACGCGGACAAGCGCGAAATAACGCTCGCCATCGCGCGGTCCGCGGATCGTGCCTTCCACGGTGTCGCCGGTGCGCAGGCCCATTTTCCGGATCATCTGCGGCTGGACGTAGATATCGTCAGGACCGGCCAGGTAGTTCGATTGCGGCGAACGCATGAAGCCGAAGCCATCAGGCAGGACTTCCATCACGCCGACGCCGATGATTTCGACATCGCGATCGGACAGTTCCTTGAGGACTGCGAACATCAGCTCCTGCTTGGACAGCAGGGAGGCACCTTCAACCTCGAGTTCTTCCGCCATGGCGAGCAATTCCGCCGGCGTTTTTTTCTTGAGATCGTTCAGGAGCACGCGTTCGTGCTCCTCGTTCGCTTCATCGGTCATGGAGTCTACGCATGTGTTAGGTGGCTTGTCCCGGAGTCCGCGCGAAGTGGCGTGAGGGCTGCTGGACAATGAGGATTGAAATGTCGGCCGGACGGCCAACAGGGGCGTTTAGACTGCCAAACACCTGAACGGTCAAGTGAAAAGGGCCGCCGCGCCAGACGGCTAGGTGGGGTCAGAACGGCTGGACGACAACCAGCATCACCGCAAAAATCGCGATAACCATGGGAATCTCGTTGATCATCCGCAGCTTGCGCGGCTCGATCGGCCGCTGCCCCGCGCCGATCTTCTTGCCGATCCCGATCAGGTAGCCGTGGAAGCCGGACAGGCCCAGAACAAGCACGATCTTGCCCCAGAACCACACCTGCGTGATATAAAATTCCCAGTTGTGGCCGATCATCGCCAGGCCCATCAGCCAGACAACGATCATGGTCGGCGTGATGATGATCCTGCGGGTCGAGTCCGCCGCCTTGTCCATTGCGGCCTCGAAACGTTCGTCGCCTTGTGCTTCCAGCCGATAGACCAGCAGCCGCGGATAGATCAGCAGGCCTGCCATCCAGGCGATCACGGCGATGATGTGGATCGCGCGAAACCATTCGAACATGGGCGGCCCTCCCTGACCTAGGCGGCGCTTGTAGCCTGCGCGCGATGGTTCGGGCAGTCCTTCCAGTTCACCGGGCAGATGCGCCCGCCACAGGACGAGCGGATCGCCGGCGCACGCTCGCCAAGCGCCAGTTCGACCTGGTCGGCCAGCGTGCCGATAAAGCCCTCATCCACACCCAGCGCCGGCGCGCGCAGATAGATTTGTCCGCCTTCCTTCTCGGCGAGATGGCGATACTCGATGTCGAGCTCCACCAGCGTCTCGATGTGATCGGACACGAACGCGATGGGGGAGAGCAGGATCGCCTTGCCATCCTTCGCCGCCTGCACGACCGACTCCTCCGTCGCCGGCCCGATCCATTTCAGCGGACCGACGCGCGACTGGTAGCAGATCTGCACATCCCACTCCGGCGGCAGCAGCGGCTTCAGCTTCGCCGCCGTCAGCTCCACCTGCCACTGGTAGGGATCGCCCTTCTGCACGACGATCTCGGGCAGGCCGTGCGCCGACAACAGGCAGCGCACGTTCGCGGGGCGGCCTGCAACTTCCCACGTCTCGATCAGCTTGCGCGCATGCGCGCGGATGAACTTGTCCGGCTCGGGATAGCAGCACACCGTCACCGCTTCCGGCCCGCGCGCCTCTTTCCAGGATTTCAGCGACGATGCCGTCGTGGTCGAGGAGAATTGCGGATAGAGCGGCAGCAGGATCACGCGATCCGCGCCCCACGCCTTCACCTCGCGCACCACCTCCACCGCATAGGGCTTCCAGTAGCGCATCGCGATGAAGCTCTTCGCGACATGGCCTCGCTTGGTGAGTTCCGCCGTCAGCGCATCCGCCTGCTTGCGCGTTTCCGGCAGCAGGGGAGAGCCACCGCCCATCAGCGCGTAATTTTCCCGCGCCGACGGCGCTCGCGATTTCGAAATCAGCCGCGAGACGAACCAGCGCACCGGCGCGGGCGAGCGGATGATCGCCGGATCGCTGAACAGGTTCTTGAGGAAGGGCTGCACGTCGTCCGGCCCATCCGGCCCGCCCAGATTGAACAGGACGACGGCAACCTTCTCTCCACGCGGCTCCGGGCTCACGCCAGGCTCCGGATCGCACGCAGCGTTGATTCCACATGCGAAATCGGCACTTCCGGCGTCACGCCATGGCCGAGGTTGAAGATATGCGGCCGGCCTTTCAGCGCGCCGATGATCTCACCGACGCGTTTTTCCAGCCCCGGCCCGCCGGCCACCAGCCGCATCGGATCGAGATTACCCTGAACCGGCATGCCTTTCGGCAGCGCCGCATTGATGCGCGCCAGCGGGATCGCCGTATCCAGCCCCACCGCGCTCACGCCCGTCCGTTCCGCATAATCCAGCACCAGCATCCCCGCGCCACGCGGGAAACCGATGATCGGCTGTGTCACGCCAAGATCCCGCACGCGTTGTACGAGCTTGCGCGTCGGTCCGATCACCCAGCGCTCGAACGCATCTTCCGGCAGGCCCTCGGCCCAGCTTTCAAACAGCATCAGCGCATCCGCGCCCGCATCCGCCTGCATCTTCAGGTAATGCGCGCTGGCCTCCACCAGATGGTCCAGCATGCCATCCAGCTCCTGCGGGTGCTGGTAACCGAACTTGCGCGCATCCGCCTTGTCCGTGCCGCCACGTCCCTCGATCGCATAGACGCCAACCGTCCACGGCGATCCGGCAAACCCGATCAGCGTGACAGAAGGATCAAGCGCCGCTTTCACCCGCTCAACCGTCTCACCGACAGGCGCAAGATGCGCCCGAACCTTCTCGGCAGACACATTGGCCAGATCGCTGGCCTTCGTTGCGGGGTCAACACGCGGACCTTCACCTTCCAGGAAGCGAACATTTCGCCCCATCGCATCCAGGATCAGCAGGATATCCGCAAAAAGGATCGCGCCATCCATCTGATAGCGCCGCACCGGCTGCAGCGTTGCTTCTGCCGCTAGTGTCGGCGTGTAGCAGAAATCGAGGAAGTCCCGCGCCTTCGCACGTGTCTCCCGATACTCGGGCAGATGTCGTCCTGCCTGACGCATCATCCAGACGGGAACCGGATCTATCCGTTCACCCTTGAGGACTCGAAGCAGAGGCTTTCCGGTCAAACGACACCTGGCAAAGGAGGGTGGGCGGGAAGGAAGGAAGGAAGAAGAAGACTCTTAGATTCCTAGATTCTGAATCTTAGAATGGTGGTGATTAGTCGGTTCATAACTGAGGGCAATCCGTCATCCCCAGACAGTCCACACGGCAACTCACCGTGAATCACCCAATGTTCCGACTCCGATTCAGACGTTTACCTTTCGTTAAGACCTTGGTTAACAAGTGCTTAACGAGAGTCGAGTCCTGCCGGGCAGACTCATGGGCGCCGAATCAGGGAGTCTTCTTCACGCTCTCCACCTGTAGAGAAGTGTGTGAGATGTCCGTGCGCTGAATCTGCCGCGCTGCTTGTCCACAAACCACTCCCAGAGCTATTGGGGTCTGCGTTCATAACTGCGTGGAAAACCGGACGCGTGGGGAGTTGTCGGCCAGCGGATGACCTACGAAACCTATTTCAACGTGCACCTTGTGTCGGATTCCACCGGCGAGACGCTCAACGCGGTGATGCGCGCGGCCTGTGCACAGTTCGACAACATCGCGCCGCTCGAACACAACTATTACCTGGTCCGCAGTCCCAAGCAGCTTGAGCGCGTGCTGAGGGAAATCGAATCCGCGCCCGGCGTCGTGCTGTACACAATCACCGACGAACACTTGCGCGCGCGGCTCGAGGAACGCTGCCGCGAACTCGGCTCACCGACGCTCGCCGTCATCGACCCCGCCGTGAACATGCTCTCGCGCTATCTCGGCCTGCAATCGGCTCACAAGGTTGCTGGCCAGTATCACCTCGACGCTGAATATTTCGCGCGCATCGAAACGATCAACTTCGCGCTCCAGCACGATGACGGCCAACACACCGAACGCCTGCGTGAAGCCGACGTCGTTCTTGTCGGCGTGTCGCGCACGTCGAAGACGCCGACCTGCGTCTATCTCGGCAACCGCGGCGTCAAAGCCGCCAACGTTCCGCTGGTTCCCGGCGTCGACGTGCCGGAGATTCTCACGGGCCCCAACGCGCCACTCGTCGTCGGGTTGAAAATCTCGCCTGACCGGCTGGTGCAGATCCGCCGCCATCGCCTGCTGTCGCTGAACGAGACGCCGGATGGCACCTATGCCGACGAGGAAAACGTCCAGCAGGAAATCACCAATGCCAACCGCCTGTTTGCGCGGATGAAATGGCCGACCATCGATGTCAGCCGCCGCTCCGTCGAAGAAACCGCCGCCGCCATCCTCAACATCATCCAGGAACATGAGCGGTGAACACCTCTCCCGAACATCGCCTGATCCTCGCCTCCAAGAGCAAGTCACGCGCAAGCGTGCTGAAAGCTGCGGGCCTTACGTTCGAACAGATCGGCTCCGGTGTTGACGAAGACGCGCTGAAAGACGCCCTGCGCGCAGAAGGCGCAACCGTCGCCAGGCAAGCCGATTTGCTGGCTGAAACCAAGGCGTTGAAAGTCTCGATCTCGCACCACGGCGTCGTGCTCGGCTGCGACCAGATGCTCGATCTCGATGGCGTCGGCCTCGACAAGGTCGACACGCGCGAAGCCGCTGCCGACGTCCTCCGCCGCCTGCGCGGCAAGACGCACATCCTGCAATCCGCCATCGTCGCGTGCATCGATGGCGCGCCCGTCTGGCGTCATCTCTCGCAGCCGCGCCTGCGCGTGCGGAATTTCTCCGATGCCTTTCTCGAAGATTATCTCGACGCCATCGGCGATGCCGCCTTCGAAGGCGTTGGTTGCTACCAGATAGAGGGTAGGGGTGCGCAGCTCTTCGATCGCATCGAGGGCGACTATTTCTCCATCCTCGGCATGCCGCTCCTTCCGCTGATGCAATGGCTGCGCGACCGCGGCTCGCTCCAGCCATGAATACTTCGCCCAGACAGACTCAACATGGTACAAAACTCTACGCTGTCGTCGGCGATCCGATCGCGCACTCCTTGTCGCCGCTGATCCATAATCGCTGGATCAAGGCCGCCGCAATCGACGCCGCCTACATCGCGATCCACCTGCGGTCGCAGAATGCCGTCAATGATTTCAGGCTGATGGCGCGCGACGACCGTGGCCGCACGGAAGCGGGCCGCGGCCGCTACTTCATGATCGCGCCGCCGGGGATAGATTCGCGCGTCGTTGATTTCGCGCCGCTCCATGGCCTCAACGTCACGCTGCCGCACAAGATCGCCGCCCTCGAAGCCGGCGCGAATTCTTCGCCAGAGGCGCGCATCGTCGGCGCCGCCAACACGCTGGTACGCGATGGCGAGACGTGGATCGCGCACAACACCGATGTCGCCGGCTTTGAAGCCGCCATGCGCGCCGCCGCTGGCGAAGAACTTCGCAATCTCAACGTCCTGCTGATCGGCGCTGGTGGCGCCGCCCGCGCCGCCGTGGTCAGTCTCAATCGCTCCGGCGCCAATCTCACCATCGCCAACCGCTCAGATGCCAACGCTGCAGCCCTCGCCAACGAACTCGCGCCCCACGCCCACACGGCCGGTCTCGAAGACATCGCGCGCCTCTCCGCTGCCGCCGACATCATCGTCAACTCCGCCAGCCTCGGCCACGCGGGCGACAGCCTGCCCCAGCTTGCGCCGGGCCGGGGGCGTCCCTTCCTCGATCTCTCCTACGGCAAGGCCTCCGCCCCGACGCTGGCCGCTGCCGAAGCCGCTGGGTGGGCCCCGCACGATGGCCTCGTCATGCTGGTTGCGCAGGCGGCCGCCGCTTTCCATCTCTGGTTCGGCATCTGGCCAGACCAGGCAGACGCGTACCGCGCCTGCCGCGCGGCCGTGGCGGCTCGCACATGATCAAGCTCGCGCTCACCGGCTCCATCGGCATGGGAAAATCCGCCACCGCGGCCATGTTCGCGGCGCGCGGCATCCCGGTCTATGACGCCGACGCCTCGGTCCACAGCGTCTACGCCCCCGGCGGAGCCGCCGTCGCCCCGCTCGAAGCCGCCTTTCCGGACGTCACAAATCCCGAAGGTGGCATCGACCGCGCAAAACTCCGCGCGCAAGTCCTCGACAAGCCCGACGCGATGAAACGCCTCGAACAGATCGTCCACCCCATCGTCGGCGGCCTGCAGCTCGCCTTCCTGCAAAAAGCGATAGAAGACGGCCAGGACATTGTCGTCCTCGACATCCCGCTCCTCTTCGAAACCGGCGGCGACAAACGCGCGGACGCCATTCTCGTGGTCAGCGCCCCGCCGGATGTGCAGCGCGCCCGTGTTCTCGCCCGCGGCCAGATGACTGAAGCCGAGTTCGAGGCGATCGTCGCCCGCCAGGTTCCCGATGCGATCAAGCGGGAGAAGGCGGATTTCATCATCGACACCAGCCTGGGCTTTGCCCACGCCGAAGAAAGTGTGGACGAAATCCTCAGCCAACTGCGCCACCGCATCGCAAATTCGCGCGAAGCAACCTAGGGTCGGCCCATGCGTGAAGTCGTCTTCGATACCGAAACCACCGGCCTCAACCCCGAGCATGTCGATCCGTCACAGGCCGATCGCATCGTGGAACTCGGCTGTATCGAGCTGGTCAACTACCTGCCCACGGGCCGCGAGTTCCAGATCTACATCAACCCGGGCCGTTCGGTCTCCGAAGCCACCACCCGCATCACCGGCATCACCAACGAGACGCTGAAGGGCAAGCCGCGCTTCGAAGCGCCTGAGGTGGTTGACCGCCTGATGGAATTCTTCGGCGACAGCCCCATCGTCGCCCACAACGCCGAATTCGACCGCGGCTTCCTCAACGCCGAACTGCTCCGCGTTGGCCGCCCCACGTTGCCGAAAGACCGTTTCATCGACACGCTGGTGCTGGCGCGCGAACACCGCCCGGGTTCGCCCGCCTCGCTCGATGCCGTCTGCAAACGCTTCGACATCTCGATCAAGGACCGCGTCCTCCACGGCGCGCTGCTGGACGCCCAGCTCCTCGCCATGGCCTATCTCGAACTGCGCGGCGGCCGCGAGCGCGCGTTCGACTTCGCCAGCAGCTCGGGCGCCACCAAGGATGGACAGGCGACCTACCAGCCGCGCCAGACGCGCCCGACGCCGCTGCCTTCGCGTCTCAGCGAAACGGAAGCTGCAGCACACGCGGCCTTCGTGGAAACGATTGGCAGCAAGGAGCACGAGGCGATCTGGAAGAAGTACGGCTGACCTGCCGGCTCTCTCTGCGTCACGCTTTCCGCGCACGGCATTCCGGTCCTAGAGTGGGACCTGTTGAAAGCTGAAGTGAGCGAGACGCCACACATGAAAGCGCTGACGTACCACGCGGCAAAAGACATCCGCTTCGAGAGCATTCCCGACGCCAGGATCACCGCACCCCACGCCGCCATTGTGCGCGTGACGGCCTGCGCCATCTGCGGCAGCGACCTCCACATCTATCAGGGCCACGGCTTCAGCGACGATGTCGGCTTCTGCGTCGGCCATGAGGCCGTGGGCGAGATCGTCGAGATCGGCTCCAGCGTCGAAGGCCTGAAGATCGGCGATCAGGTGATGATCTCCGCCGCCGTCGGCTGCGGCCTCTGCGCCCCATGCCGGGCGGGGGATTGCACGCGCTGCGAACGCGACGCCACCGCCTGCTACGGCCTCAGCCACAAACTGCCCGGCTGCCAGGCCGAAGCCGTCATGGTTCCCCACGCCGACCAGAACACCGCGCTCATTCCCGAAGGGCTCAGCCACGAACAGGCGCTGATGCTCACCGACAACCTGCCCACCGCCTATCTCGGCGCCACCAATGCCAGCATCCGCCCGGGCGGCACGGTCGCTGTCGTCGGCCTCGGGCCCATCGGCCTGATGGCGGTCGAGATCGCCTTCGCGCTGGGCGCCGCCCGCGTCTATGCGGCGGATCTCGTGCCCGAACGCCGCGCCATGGCCGAACGTCTCGGCGCCATCGCCCTGCCGCCGGGCGATGAGCGCGCTGTCCTGAAAGAACTGACGAAAGGCCGCCTCGCCGAAAGCGTCATCGAAGCTGTTGGCGCAGATGCGACGCTGAAACTGGCGATCTCGCTGGCCGGCAAGCAGGCCACCGTCTCCACCATCGGCGTCAACCAGTCGAAACAGTTCCCGTTCCCGATGGCGCTGGCCTTCAACAAGGGGCTCACCTTCCGCACCAGCCTCTGCTCGGTGGTGAAACACTGGGGCGAGCTCGTGCCCATGGTCCGCTCGGGCCGTCTCAAGCCCCAGCAATTCATCTCCCACCGCATGCCGCTGGCAGACGGGGCGGAGGCCTACGCGCTGTTCAACGACAGGCGCGAGGGCGCAATGAAGATGGTTCTGACGCTCTAGGTGGCGAAGATCAGCCGGCGGCCGGCGGCTGTTGAGCAGCCTCTTCGGCGCGCTGGCGCTGCTGGCGGTACAGCCCGACGAAATCGATCGGGTCGATCATCAGCGGCGGATGTCCGCCTTCGCGTGTCACATCCGCAATGATCCGGCGCGCGAACGGGAACAGCAGGCGCGGGCATTCGATCAGCAGCATCGGCTCGGCGTCTTCCTGCTTGGCGTCCTGCAGCTGCACGACGCCCGCATAAACCAGCTCAACGATGAAAACGACCGCATCCTGCCGTTTCGCGCGGGCGGAGAGTTTCAGCTCAACCGCGAAGATTTTTTCCGCCGGCGGGCCGGGTTCTACGCGCACATCGATCCCGAGCTCGATCTCGGGGGCGGTATTGCCCTGCTGGGCGGCAAAAAGGCCCGGATTCTCGAACGACAGGTCCTTAACGTACTGGGCCAGCACGCGGATCATCGGCGGTCCTGCGGACTGGCCGGCGTCCGGGTTTGCTGCGTCTGTCATGAGTTTTTGGTCCGGAATTGGCAAAATCTGAAGGCTGGGCCGCTATCACGCTGACGCGACAGCCGCAACAACGGGCTGACTTGCCGCGTTTTGTGACTATATTGATTGCAGGGATCGCAAGGACAGTGCCTTCGCGTGTCCTTGTCTGATCTTTGCCTGCCTAACTGACTGAAGGTTCTGCTTGAGTCCTGACATCATCATCCTCGCGGCGATCGCGGTCTTCGTGATTTCCCGCCTCTATGCGGTTCTCGGCCAGAAAACCGGGGCCGAGCCGCGCGCGCACCGCGTGCGTGAAGCTGCTGCTCGCACACCCGAGCGCGAGGAAGACACCGCCGCCGACGCACAGGACAAGCCCCGCCTGCGTCCCGCCTTCACCGGCCCGGCCGCCGCCGGCATGGAAGCGATCGCGCTGGAAGACCAGAATTTCCTGCCGGAGGATTTCACCCGCGGCGCCCGCAAGGCCTACGAGTTGATCGTCGGCGCTTACGCCGATGGCGACCGTGACGCACTGAAGACCCTTGTCGACCAGGACGTGTTCGACGCCTACAGCGACGCGATTGCTGAGCGTGAGCGCACCGGCGCGGAGCCGATGCGCCTCGTCCGCCTGCGTCAGGCCCGTATTGTCGAGGCCTCGGTCGACGCCACCCACATGGCCCGTATCCTCGTCTCGTTCGAGAGCGACCTGTCGGACGGTGAGACCATGCGCCAGGCCAAGGAAATCTGGACGTTCAAGCGCCCGCTGCGGATCGACAACCCGAACTGGCTGCTGGACGAAGTCACCACCGCCAGCTGACGCCCAGCTTCCCTGAGTTTTTGGCCCGCCGTTGATCAGTCATGACCCGACGGCTCACCCCCGAAGAGAAAAAGCTCTGGCATCGCGTCGGCCGCACCGTGCGCCTGATGCCCGGCCGCGCGCTCGATCCCGCTGACGCCGAGCCCATCGACCTGCCGCCGCAGCCCGCTGCAACTGCGCTATCATCCGGCGAGACAAGATCCGCGCGTCCCAGAAAACCCAGCGTCCCCGACGATCTCTCCGGCCAACGCCGCATCCGCCGTGGTCAGAGCGAGATCGATGCCCGTCTCGACCTGCACGGCCACACGCAGGACACGGCCCATCTTGAGCTGGTTGAATTCCTGCTGCGCCAGGCCGGGCAGGGCGCGCGCTGCGTGCTGGTGATCACCGGCAAGGGCAGGCTGGGCACAGGCATCCTGCGCTCGCGCCTGTTCGACTGGATCGCCGATCCGCAACTCCGCCCGTTCATCGCCGGCTATGCGACAGCCCACCCGCGCCATGGCGGGGCAGGCGCGACCTACATCTTCCTCAGGTCGGCGAACCGCTGATCTGCGGGCTGGTAATACGCGAGCCCTTCAGCACGATATCCGCAAACTGCCACATCGCCTTGAAGTGCTCGCGATGCTGCGCGGCCTCGTCGGTCTTGCCCTGCGCATTGAACTGCCGGATATACTCCTCGTCGATCCGCGCTGCCTCGACATTGGCCTTCGCGGAGTCGTTGTCCGGAACAGCGGACCGCCTTACCGGGCGACGTCGAATCTTTTGCGGATACGGTCCACCGGCTTTCCTTCTTTCAGCGGCACGCCAACGAGCCTGTCGTAATCGACAAACCCCTGCCGCGAATAGAAGGCGAGACCGCCTGTGTTGTCTGCGCGGATCGTTGCATCGATCACATCGATCCCGGCCGCACGCGCCGCCTCCAGCGTCGCAGCAAACAACGCGCCGCCAACACCCCGCTGTGTCAGCCCCACCCGCGCAAACGTGCCGATCGTTGCCCAGCCATCCGGCAGCGGATCATCCGGATCGAACGACCGCATCAGCCCCTGAAAGCCGACGACCTCGCCATCGTCTTCCGCCACAAAGCAGGAAACCAGCTGGGGCAGGGAGATATACGCCGCATCCATCGATTCGGCATCGAACGACTCTTCATAGGCCGTCGTGCCACCGATCGCGATGATCGCATTGATCAGCTCCGCCATCGCGGCGGCATCGCTCCGCCGCGCCGGGCGAACGACCAGCGCCATCAGGCCGTCGCAGCCGGCGGCGGGGCTGCAGCGGCCACGAACTCGTCATACGCCTTCAACGCATCGGCCGCGTGCACCATCGCCGGCCCGCCGCCCATCTGCACCGCAACCGCCAGCGTCTCCGCCACTTCCTGCCGCGTCGCCCCCGCGCGCAGCGAATTGCGCGCATGATAGGCGATGCACCCATCGCACCGCGACGTGACGCCGATGGCCAGCGCCATCAGCTCCTTTACCTTGTGGTCGAGAACGCCGGGCTTCTGCGCCTCGCGGCTCAGCGTGCCGAACGCCTTGATCGCATCCGGCGCCAGGTGCGCCAGCTCGCGCGAGAATTTGTCCAACTCGGCAATGCGATCCTTGCTGCTTCCGCTCATCATCCCGCTCCCTGAAATCTGTCCCGAGGTTCGCGGAGCTCAGCTCTCGCGCCCCGCCTTCTCGGCAATGCCGGACTTGCCCTGCCGCTCCTCCAGCACCTTGGCGACCTGGTCCAGCGTCACGCCCCGCGAACGCAGCGCGACCAGCAGGTGATAGATCACGTCGGCAGCCTCCTTCGCGACCTCCGCATCCCCCTGCGAGGCAATGGCAAGCGCCGCTTCCACGCCTTCCTCGCCCAGCTTTTTCGCCGTCAGCGGCGGCCCGCCCATCAGCAGCTTCGCCGTCCACGAGGTCGATGGATCATCGCCCACGCGCTGGTCGATCGTCTTGGCCAGATCGTTCAGCACCTCGGCCAGGTACGCCACCGGCCCCAGCGGATCATGCACCATCACGCGTCCTCCAGCATGCGAACCGGCGCGCCCGCAGCCGCGATGGCGCGCTTGGCATCGGCCACCGTCGCCTCACCGAAGTGGAAGATCGACGCCGCCAGCACGGCATCCGCGCCGCCTTTGGTGACGGCATCCGCCATGTGCTGCACATTGCCCGCGCCGCCGGAGGCGATGATCGGCACGCGCACCACGTCGCGGATCGCGCGCAGCAGCGCGATGTCATAGCCGGTCTTGGCGCCATCGCGGTCCATCGATGTCAGCAGGATCTCGCCCGCGCCCAGCTCCGCGGCGCGCCTGGCAAACGCCACCGCGTCCTTGCCCGTGTCATTGCGCCCACCATGCGTGAAGACAGACCATCCGCCCTCGACGCGCTTCACATCCAGCGCCATCACCACAGCCTGCGCACCAACCTTGCGCGCACACGCCGTCAGGATTTCCGGCTCCAGCACGGCGGCGGTGTTGATCGCCACCTTGTCCGCGCCCGCCTTCAGCATTGCCACCATGTCGTCCGGCGTCCGCACGCCGCCGCCCACGGTCAGCGGCATGAAGCAGGCATCCGCCGTCCGCTCCACCACGTCGATCATCGTGCCGCGCTTCTCATGGCTTGCCGTGATGTCGAGGAAGCAAAGCTCATCCGCGCCCGCTGCATCATAGGCGCGGGCCAGCGCCACCGGATCGCCCGCATCGCGCAGGTCGACGAAGTTGACGCCCTTCACGGTGCGCCCGTCCTTCACATC
>JAOATF010000105.1 GCA_030158285.1 Hyphomonadaceae bacterium | reverse complement strand
GCGATCTGCCAGGTGTTGCCCCACGCATCCATCACCACGCCGCGCCGGTCGCCATAGGGCGTGTCCAGCGGCTTCTCCACGCTCTTCGCGCCCGATGACAGCGCCTTGCGATACGTCTTGTCCGCATCCTCGACATAGACATAGAGGCACGCCGCCATCGCATCGCGCACATCGTCGCCGCTCACCATCACGATGCTGTCGCCGATATGCATCTCCACCGGACGCCCGGCCACAACCCGCCCCGTCGCACCAAAAACCGCGCGCATGAAGGCCGTCAGTCCACGCACGTCATCCGTGAAGATACGCGGGGTCACGGTTCGCCAGCCCGAGGGTTGAAACCCACCCATCGCGTCACTCCCCAAGCCGCGCTATCGCGCTGTGATCAACCCAACCTTTGCACGCCCCAACGTCGGCAAGCAACGCGTATCGCGCAAGCCCCGCGCTTGACGCGAGCCGCTTCCCTCTTCCATCCTCACGCCAGCGAAACAAGACCAGAAAACTTCGGGGAGAGACAAAGCATGATAGGTAAGTTGCTTATGACGTGCGTCGCGCCGCTGGCGCTCGCCGGCTGCCTGATCGTGCATGAGGAACGCGAACCCGTTCGCATCGTCGATGTGCAGGTCGAACGCGTCGTCTCGAAAACCGACGCACCTGCACAATCCGCCGCTGCAACACGGGCAGACGGCCTCACCATCCATCACGACGTGATCTATGGCCACCATGATGGCATGGCGAATGTGTACGATGTCATCCATCCCGCAAATGCGAACGGCTCGGCCGTGCTCTACATGGTCTCCGGCGGATGGGTCTCACGTTGGGCGGAACCCGAAACGCGCACGCAACAATTCAAGGCGCTGCTCGATGCCGGCATCACCGTCATCCCCGTCCATCATGGCTCCGCCCCGCGCTTCAAGGTCCCCGAGGCGCACGCAGATGTGAAGCGCGCCCTGCGCCATGTCTCGCTCAACGCCGCCAGCTATGGCGTCGATCCCGCGCGCATCGGCGTCTTCGGCGGCTCTGCCGGTGGCCACCTCTCGCTGATGCTCGGCCTCAATGGTGATGATGGCGATCCCGCCGCCACCGATCCCGTCCTGCGCGGCGCCGCCCGCATCAAGGCGATCGTCGCCTACTATCCGCCCGTCGATCTCCGCCCCATCGCCGGCCCCAGCGAACGCTTCCCCGCGCTCGACTTCCCGAAAGACCAGGCCGCCACGATCTCGCCCATCCTCTTCGTCGATGCGAAAGACCCGCCCACCCTCATCGTCCACGGCGATGCCGACGAGCTCGTGGCGCTCTCCTCCGGCCAGTCGATCTACAATGCGCTGAAAGCCGCGGGCGTGAAAACCGAGCTCGTCATCATCAAGGGCGGCGACCACGGCTTCTCCGAACCAGTCCACCGCGCCGAGGCCTACGCCGCCATGGCCAAATGGTTCAGGGAGAACCTGTAAGACAGCTCGAAAGGGGCATTGATGGCAATCCGGTCGGCAATACTTTTTAGCCTCTGTCTCGCGGCCCTTGCGGGTCTCACCGCTTACGCACAAGCGGGCGCAACGTATACGATCGGCCCGCCGGAAGGCTGGACCATGCAGCCGCAGACCGACAACAACACTGAGTGGCGCGCGCCGGAAGCTGTGGGCGACGCCTGGTGCCGCGCAAACTCCAACGCCATGCCCTCGCTGGCGGACAGCACGCAGGCGCAGATCAATTCGGACCACGGCGATGTCTGGGACGCCGAAGCATGGGCCGATGTGCTGAGTGTGCCGAAGGACAATTTCCAGATCATTCCCGGCACGAACGCATCGACGCTTGTCGATGGCCATCTCACCCAGAAGGCCACGCTGGTTTTCGCCGACAGCGTGTTCGGCGCGAAGGTCACTGCCCGCTTTGTCTCACACGTCCTGCCTGGCCGCATGGTCAACGCGGCCTGCTTCACGCGTACCGAAACCTTCGACAGATTCATGACCGTCTTCGAAACGACGATCTCCTCCTTGGAGCCGGCCTGACCGAGGCCGGCGAACTCTCCGCCCGGGCTTTACCTGCATCAGCGCTCCGGTCCGGAGGTGCGGATCGCATCGCCGCGCCCCGCCCCTTTGCGCACCAACGCCATTTGGTGAATCGCGCCCCACTCCGCGTTAACCAATTTGCCCTGCAAAAGGCCGCCTAACGCGCTTCAGCGTTAAGGTGCGATTCACTGACGCGGCACATACTGCCTAGTACAGGAGGGCAGAATGGCCGCCGATGGATCAGGCGCAATCGGACCCGTATCGGTCCGCTACGCCGCACAGATCAGGGAGCTTCTTTACGCGCAGGCCGTGCAACGCATGGCCGCCGATCAGGAAGCCGCGCGCGCCGCCGCCGATGCCGAACGCGCCGCCCGCGTCGAAGCCGCCGCCAACGCCAAACAAGCCCAACCGCTCGACGTCAAAGTCGAAGCCCCCGAGCCCAAGCCCCTCCCCACCCCCATCAGCCTCCCCGACGCCCCCGCCGAACCCACGCCCCCCGGCCACCTCGTCGATATCCAGGCGTAAGCCTCGGCCTTCGCTTCACATCGCGCTATGATGCGCGCATGCCACCGCCACCCCAGCACCCGTCCCCCGCCTACACGCGCTTCAGGCAGTCGATGATGATCGACTACAACGCCTGGCGCGAAGGCACGCCCTACGACATCGCCGCGCTCGCCAGCATCACCAACGATGAACGCGCACTCCTGACAGACGAACTCAGCGAAAAGCCCGACCTCGACTGGCGCGACGTCGAAGCCCTCCGCGCTCTCGCCACGCCCAAGGCCATCTCCCGCATCGGCAAGGCCGCCGAGACCCAGACCGACGCGGCGGGCATCCATGCCTTCACCGACGACATCGCCCGCGAAGGCTGGACGCCCGACATCGAAAGCCGCTTCATCGACAAGCTCGAACGCGCCGAAGTCATGGGCGGCGCCCTCGACCGCCTCTACGACATTGCGCAGGCCCACCTCACCCCCGCAGTCCGCAAGCAGCTCCTGCGCAACGCCCGTATCTCGCACGACCCCGCCGTGCGCTACTCCATGGGCGCGTTCCTGCTCCACCTCGCCGGCCACGTAGACTCGCGCTGGGTGATGGACACCGAAAACCGCCCCCACCTCCTCAACCTCAACAGCGCCGACTACAAAACCTACAAGGCCGCCGTGGCGTGGCTGGAAGACAAGATCGCCAACCCGAAGGGATGACCCCCACCGCCCCCATCCTTAGGGATCGCAGGTACATTGCCCACGACCTCGGTAATCGATCGATGCGATCGTCTCGAAGGATGAAAGTTCATCCCCACAGCCTCTTCACGCTCCACACTCCGCATGCCAAATTCGCTGCGGAGGGCATCCGTGAAATACTGGGTCTACATCCTGCGTTGCAGCGACGGCGGCCTCTACGTTGGAAGTCATCGCGGCGAAACTGTCGATACGCGCGTCGGCGAACACAATGCCGGCCTTGATCGCTTCGCGTGGACCTATTCCCGTCGCCCGGTGCAGCTTGTGTGGAATCAAGAATTTCAGCGCCCGCAAGACGCCATTGCAGTCGAACGTCAGATCAAGGGGTGGACACGCGTCAAGAAGGAAGCGGCGATCGCAGGTCAGTGGCAGCTGATACCTGAACTTGCCGCACGCCGCACACACAGCCAAGGCCCAGCGGCAGCAGGTCACGTCGCCAAAGCCCGCCGCCGTGACATCTGAAAGCTGAACACATCCTTCGAGACGATCTCCGCTTCGCTCCGATCCCTCAGGATGAGGCCGGTGGATATTCAGCCAGAGGAACACTGGCAACACCCACCGTCCTCATCCTGAGGGATCGCAGGCACGCCCTCTCACCGATGGAACCCCACCGATGCGATCGTCTCGAAGGATGAACGTTCATCCCCGCCCGCGCCGCGCCCACCTGTGTCCCCGCAACAACCATCCCTGCCTTTCCAACAGCCCGTTCATCCGCCGTTGTGCTTTCTGCGCGCAGGCTCCCGCGCATGGCCCGAACCATCCTCATCGCAACGCTCGCCGGCGCCCTGCTCGCCGCCGCCCCCGCCTACGCGCAGGACAGCGATGGCGATCTCGATGGCGCGCCCCCGCCCCTGCAGATACCCAAACCCGCCGCGCCAAAACCTGCGCCGCCAAAACCCGCCGTCGTCACTCCGAAGCCATCAACGCCAAGCCCCAACCTGCAAGCCGAGCAAGCCCGCCTCGCCCGCCAGGCCGAAGCGCAAAAGATCGAGCAGGCGCGCCTCACCAGCCTCGCCGCCGACCTCGAAACCCGCCAACAACGCCTCGACATCCGCGAACAGGCTCTCGCCGCGCAGGAAGCCGAATACACCCGCAAGATGGCCAGCCTCGACGACGCGCCCCGCGCCCCGCTGCAGTCAGATCCCGCGCCACCGCGCTACCGCGTCAGCTATGACGACGCCCGCCGCGCCTGCACGCGCGCCGGCATGTCCGAAGCCGTCGACCAGCATTTCTATTCTGCCCGCTACGAATCCGCCCCGCGCTACTTCGAGCGCCAGCGCGAACTGCGCGGCGTCATGCGCATGGACGACCGCGATGGCTATCTCTCCATCGACACCGTCTGCCAGCTCGACGCCAACGGCGTCGTCCTGCGCTTCGACATGCTGCGCTGACAGCGCACTGAGACCATCCTTCGAGACGATCGCCACGCGATAATCCCAACATCGCAACACCGCGCCCGCGATCCCTCAGGATGAGCACCGGTGAACGTGTCTGGAATTTTTCTCGCAACACCAAAAGCGCTCATCCTTAGGGATCGCAGGCGCGGCGCTTCAACAGCGCCGGCCCGTCGATGCGATCGTCTCGAAGGATGAAAGTTCAGCCCCGGCCCGGCCCCACCCCGGACCGCGCCCACCTACATCCGCTTCAGCGCACAGATCTTGTTGCCGTCCGGATCGCGCAGGTAAGCCAGATACATCTGCACCGCGCCGCCATCGCGCACGCCCGGCGGATTCTCGATCGCCGTGCCGCCATTGGCCACGCCCGCCGCATGCCACGCATTCGCCTGCTCCGGCGTCTCGACCGCAAAGCCGATCGTGCCACCATTGCCGAACGTGCACGGCTGGCCGTCGATCGGAATGCTCACGCCAAACGTGCCGGTCTTCGTCCGCCAGAACACGCGATGACGGTCCACAAACCCCGGCGCCACGCCCAGCGCGCCCAGCACCGCATCATAGAATTTCTTCGACCGCTCAAGATCGCTCGAGCCGACCATCACATGCGAAAACATCACGTCCCTCCGATAGCGCCCGTCCGGCGCGCGCCAGAGAAGTGCGCGATCTCGCGTCGGCGTGCAAGGAGGGAAGAAGGCAGTCGGGAATGGGCAATAGGGAGTGGGGATGCAGCATCAGCCACCCCCCTACTCCCTATTGCCTATTCCCTATTCCCCATCAATCAATTCGGCGTCGTGCTCTTGTCGCCATCCACCGCATCCGCGATGGAATCAGCGTCATTCTTCCGCTCGATGCCCAGCGTGTTGTCCACCGCTTCGCCCGCCTTCTCGAACGCACCGTCCGCGGGCTTTTCCTCGCCCTGCATCACCTTCTCGATCGCGCTGTCCACGCCCTCGCCGGCCTTCTCGCAAGCCGCCAGTCCCGCCACGCCGAAAAGCGCGCAAGCCGCCATCATCATTCGCATCATGAAAGTCTCCCAGTTTTCCAAAGCTTGAAACCGTCCGGGAACATCAACGCGGCTCACGACAGTTCGTTTCACCGCGCCTGAAGGACGCCGCCAATCACCGCTCGAACAGCGCGCCCCGGGCCGCATCAAAGCGAGCCGCCCCTGCGCGTCATTTTTTCATTGCGATTTCGGAATTATTAGGACTGCACCTTGCGCTTTCATAATCATTAGGGCCCAATCAGTATTGATTTGGGGAAGCAACCGCGTGGCGACAATTCGCAACAGTTCAGCGTGGCGGAAAGCCGCTGGCACATCCGTGTCGTGCCGCCACGCCGGGCGTTGCGCATGACGGACGTCACCGTGGTGGTCTCCACCTACAACCGCCCGCGCGCGCTCGTCTCCGCGCTCGAAGGCGTCCGATGGCAGACGCACAAGCCGAAGACCGTGCTCGTCATCGGCGATTGCTGCACGCCAGAAACCGGCGAAGCCCTGAAATCCGTCACCGGCCTCCCGCTCCGCTACATCAACCTCAACACGCGCTTCGGCGAGCAGGCCGGGCCCAACTCGGTCGGCGTCGCCCTCGCCGCCACGCGCCTCATCGCCTTCCTCAATCACGACGATCTCTGGCTGCCCGATCACCTCGCCCGCGCCGTCGCCGCGCTGGACCAGAACCGCGCCGATTTCGTCACCGCCCGCGCCGCCTTCGCCTACGCCGACCCGGATGACGAAGACCGCTACCTCTTTTCCGAGGTTCTCCCCACCGGCCGCCGGCTGTCACAGTCCTTCACCGCGCCGTTCTACCTGTTCGAACCGATGAGCGCCTGGTTGATGACGACCGCAGCCGCCCGCAAGCTCAGGCGCTGGCGTCCTGCCGCGACGCTCTATCGCGCCCCGCTGACAGAATGGGTGATGCGCGCCTGGCGCGCCGGTCTCAACCATGTCGATACGGATACGGTCACCGTCCTCAAGCACAACATCTATGGCCGCGAAGAGCGGAAGGCAAAACGCCTCTACGACTCCTCCACCGAAGCGCTCGATGCATGGATCACCGCCATCACGGCCCAGGGGGCCGATGGCTTCCGCGACCTGATCGCCGCCGATCTGGCCGAAGCTGCCCGCCGCGGCCTCGGGCGAAACTTCCGCGATCCGATCGGCCGCCCTGCGCTGGTCAGGGAATCCCGGCGCGCCCTCACCCCGTTCAACGCCGCGCTCTATCGCTGGACCGGGCACGACGCGATGCAGGCCGCCTGCCAGCGCGCCGGCTTCGATCGCGGCTGGCAGTTGCGCGAGGCGCTGCAACGGCGGACCGGCGAAGCCCTGCCCACGCCGCCTGATCTCGCCGCCGTCTCCGCCTGGGCCGCCGCCCAGCTCGCCCAACTTGAAGCGAGCGATCCGCCATGACCGCGCCGCTTTCGGTCAAGCAGTGGATCGACACGCGCCGCGCCGCCACCGGCATGCGCGTCGATCTCTGCCCATGGTCGCAGAACACCGAATGGATTTTCGCCGAGGATGGCCTGCGCCACGTCTCCGGCGGCTTCTTCTCCATCGTCGGCGCCACGCAACACTGGCCCGGCTCACCGCAGGACGGCGCCGACCGCCCGATGATCCTGCAGCCCGATCCCGGCCTGCTCGGCTTCGTCGTCGCCCCCGCGCCCGATGGCCTCCACTGGCTGCTGCAAGCGAAGAACGAGCCCGGCACCACCGGCTATGTCCAGGTCGGCCCCGCCGTGCAGGCGACGCAGGCGAACTACCGCCGCCTCCATGGCGGCGCGCCGACGCAATTCCTCGGCCTCTTCGCCAACCCCGCCAACCCGCCGATCATGGATACGCTGCACTCCGAACAGGGCACGCAATTCATCACCAAGTCGAACCGCAACGCCGTCCTGCTCGCCCCCGCCATGTTCCCGCCCGACCATCCTGACTGGACGTGGGTCCACGCCAGCGCCCTCCGCCACGCCCTCGCGCAGGACTATCTCATCAACACCGACGCCCGCTCCGTCATCGCCACCGCACCGTGGCGCCTCATCTCCTCCGGCGCCGGTCCCTTCGCGCCGCACACCACCCCGCGCCCCGTCGCCCTCGAAGCCTTCGCCGCCGCCGCCCACGCCTCGCACCGCGCCAGCCGCGCCGACATCGCGCCATTGCTCGCCGGCCTCAACAGCGCAACCGGCGCCGCCACGCTCACACGCAAACCCCTCGCGCGCCTCACCGGCTGGACCATCACCGACACCGGCATCTCCTCGTCCGACCCCATCGCCGACACCGAAATCCAGAATTTCGACATCGAAGCCACCAGCCGCGAGGTCGCAAGCTGGCGCCAGCCTCTCCTGCGCCCGAAGGAAGATTGCATCTGCGCGCTGGTGTTCCAGCTCATCGACGGCCGCCTGAAAGTCTTCCTCCGCTACGCCGCCGAACCCGGCTTCATGGGCCGCATCGAGTTCGGCCCCTCCTGGCAGACCGCTGCTGCCAATCCAGCGTGGCTCACCGAACGCATGCCCGAGCTTTCCCGCGCCCCGCTCCTCGCCATCAGCCAGTCCGACGAAGGCGGCCGCTTCATGCAGTCGATCGCCCGCTACTCCCTCCACCTCCTGGACTCACCCGCGCCCGAAGATCCCGCCGCCGGCCTCTGGGTCGACATGGGCGAACTCGAAGCCCTCTGCGCCCGCCCCATGACCCTCACCAACGAAGCCCGCTCCGCCGTCTCCCTCCTGCTGAGCCTGGCTTGATTGTCCTCCCTCGCCGAAGGCGGGGCAGGTGGCGCGCGACCTCTTCGTCGCGCGACGGAGGGGGCTGCCCGCAACGCGGGCGGACACCCCGGTTGACCACCCCTCCCCACCCGGCCACTCTGCACCCACAGCAAGGCCAGCGGGGAGGCCAAAGGGAGCGGGCGCGTGTTTGACGGATTCTTGAAGACGATCACCTCCGCGGCCTTCCTCGCCACCGTCGGCAAGGGCGCCGCCACCGCCGGCTTCATCATCGCTCTCAGCGAGATCGCCAAGCGGTCCACCTGGCTCGCTGCCGCCCTCGTCGCGCTGCCCCTCGCCACCATCCTCACCGTCGCTCTCATCGCGATGGACAGCCAGAAAGGCGGCGCCAGCGTCGCCAACGCCTTCGCCTTCAAGACCTTCCTGCTGTTCTGGCCCGGCCTGCTGTTCTTCATCGGGCTCATCGGCCTGCAGAAACTCGGCCTCGATTTCTGGCCCGCCTTCATCGTTTCGGTCCTGGCCTGTTTCTTCTCCACCTGGGGCTTCACGGTGCTGCTGACCTCGCAGGGCTGGATCGGCAAGGACTGAGCAGCTAACTAGGCCCCATGTCCGAACCAACGGTATTCGAAAAACGCATGCGCGGCGCGATCATCATCGCGCTAGCAGTGCTTGTCGTTGTGGCCCCCCTCATCGGCGTCTACGCCTTCAGCCCCCTCGTCTTCGTCTCGGGCATCGAGCCCTACCAGCTCGCCGTCGCCCTCTCCGTCATGCTCGCCGAAGCCCTCGCCATCGCCGCGCTGGCATTTCTGGTGCTCCGGTCGAAGAAGTAGGCGGGCCAGACAACACATCCTTCGAGACGATCGCTTCGCGATCCCTCAGGATGAGTCCGGTGGGTGCTGAGCCAACCTGAATCCCGCAACACCCACCAGGCTCATCCTGAGGGATCGCAGGTACGCCGCCTCAACAACGCTGCTCTCACGTAACGATCGTCTCGAAGGATGCGTTACGAAACCCTGTCCCCCGCTGCCCGCCAGCCTTGACGCCGCCCACCCTTCCCCCCCAACCTCCGCGCACTCTGGGGGAAACATCATGCGCCACCTTCGCCGCCTCGCGCCCGCACTCGCCACGCTGCTCCTCGCCCCACTCGCCACAGTCCCACTCGCCAATGCACAGGCGCCCGATCCGCTCTGCGCCGGTCTCGCACACATCGCCGCCACCGCGCGCGACGAGATCCCCTTCATCGCCATCATCCCCGCCGGCCAGTCGCACAGCTCACTGCCCGCGCTGAAACAGAACCCCACTGGCTTCGAAGACTTCCAGGGCTGCGAGCTCTATCGCGCCGGCAATGCAAAGGAAGGCGTGAAAGGCGGCGGCCCGTACAACTATGTGCGCTGCTCCGCTTTCTCGAAAAACGTCAACCCGTACGACAGCGCCACAAAGGAAGCCGCCGCCGCAGCCTGGGCCAAGCTCGGTGATCGCGCCAAGGCCTGCCTCGTCCCCGCCGGCTGGACTGCAACGACAGGCGAGCGCACGCGCGCCTACGAAGACTACAGCACCGAGCTGCGGTTCACACAGCCCGGCAGCCCGAACGACATCGTCGTCACCCTGAAGGAAGACAATTCCAGCCCCAGCGCCCGCACCAGCTCCGTCTACTGGTTCGTCGACATCCAGGTCCGCAACCCGAACCCCACCCACCCCAAGCCGAGCTGACCCAACGCAATCCCGACCCAATGTCCAGCAGCCGCCCAGCGCGCCCCGCGCACGGGATGCGACCAACCCTGTTCAGCCAAAAGATCTGTTGCTAGCCTCTTCGGGCCAGGGGCGGGACCGGTATGCAGTACCGTGCTTTTTTCAGCTACGCGCGCGCCGACGATCGCACGGCAAACTGGCTGCATGCCCAGCTCGACCGCTACCGCACCCCGAAATCGCTCATTGGTGACACAGGCGCGCTCGGCCCCGTCACCGCAAAGCTGCACCCCATCTTCCGCGACCGCACCGACCTTGAATCCGGCGGCCACATAACCGAGCGCCTGCAGGAAGCGCTCGAAGCCAGCGAAACGCTCATTGTGCTCTGCACGCCTGCGAGCGCCCGCAGCCAGTGGGTCAACCAAGAGGTCGAGACTTTCCTCCGGCTCGGGCGCGAGGATCGCATCTTCCCGGTCATCGCGTCGGGCGAACCCGACTCCGGAACCCCTGACACCGAATGCTTCCCGCCCGCCCTGCGCAACAAGGGCATGCTCGCCGCTGACCTGCGCGAAATCCGCAAGCCCTCGGGCCAGGTGGTTGGCGATGGCCGCGAGTCCGGCCGCCTGAAACTCATCGCCGGCCTGCTCGGCCTGCCGCTCGACCGGCTGGTCCAGCGCGAGCGCCGCCGCCAGCGCCAGCTCATCGTCATGCTCGGCGGCGCCGCCGCTGCCTTTGCCGCCGTTGCGATCGCCGCAGGATCATTTTGGCTGCTCGCCAACAGCCGCGCCGACGAGATCCAGAAACAGGCTGGCCAGCTCCAGATCGAAACCGCCAACGCCATCGCCGCGCGCGACAAGGAAGAGATCGCCCGCAAGGACGCTACCGACCGCGAGATCGAAGCGCGCCAGAACCTGCACCGGTTTTTCGGCGCCACAGCCTGGATAAAGCTCGGCGACGGCGACACGCTCGCTGCCGCGCGCTACGCCCTCGCTGGCTATCGCCTGTCTCCCGCGAACGAGCAGCTCTATCATTCCGCGCTTGCCGCCGCCCTGTCGCGCAGCGGCGAAATCCGCAAGACGCTGCGCATCGACGGCTTCTACCAGCTGTCGCGCGATGGCGCGTATGTCGAAACATCCGACAACACGACCAAAACCGTCCAACGCATCAATGTCGAGACGGGCGAGATCAAGACGATCGCTTATCCTCTGTCCACAAACCTCCCCGCCACGCCGCATCGCGAACTGCGCGCGGAAATCGCCAGGTTCCAGAACGAATACGGGGCGACTTTTTTCGGCAAGCGCCGCGTGGCCTGGCAGGAGCCCAATTCCGACGTCTGGGACACCTACGGTCGCGTCCCCAGCATCCTCATCGTCGACCTTGCGACGGCGGAACGGACCCATCTCAAGCCCGCAGAAGGCGTGTCGCTCGCGGGCTGCAAGTTGCAGCAGTTGTCACAGGACGAAAAGACGCTGGCTTTCAGCTGTACCGACAACACTGCAAAGGCCGTGGACATCGCAACCGGAAAGCTGGTCGGCGAAACACCTCTGTTCGAGCAAACGCCCGAGCAGGTGGCATTCCTGAACAACCGCGCGCTCGTGGCGCTAGGGGTCAACGCGCTGCAATTCACGTCCGTCGGCTCAGGCTCTGTCAGCCTGCCGAAATACCGCGCAACGGTCACCGACCTGATCGACCCTGCAACGGAAGGCGAAGCCGAGCGCCAGGCCAGCACATCACGCGCACGGCAGATCGACGTGACGACGATGGTGCATGGCGACACAAACCCCGGCATCACCGGCATGCACGTGGCACTCGCCCCCAATGGCCGTTTCGCCGCGCTGGCCGCCCTGAACCGCATCGAGCTCGTCGACCTCGAAGCGCAGATGGTGGTTGGCAAGCTCGCCGGCTTCTCCGGCGCTCCCAGCGAGCTGCGGTTCTCCGGCGACGCAAGCCGCCTTGCCGCTCGCGCGCCCGACGGCGCCATACGTGTGTGGAATATGCCGGTGGGGAGCGGCGAATCCTCCACACCGGCAAGCCTTCCCCGTTTCAGCGGCGCCCTGCCCGTCTCCCCCGACTTCTCTACCAATGGTATAGTCGCCACGACGCCCGGTCGCGATGACACGGAATACCGTCGGCTTGATGTCTGGCGCGTGGCGGATGGCGCGCGGCTCGCCGCCATCCCGGGCCCGGTCGATGACAGCTGCCTCTCCCCCGATGGTTCCCGCGTCGTCGTCTCGGGAGCCAAGCCCATGCCTGATGGCACGTTCGCCAATGTCGCGGACATCTGGGACATCACCGCCGGAAAACGCCTGCGCACGCTCAAGGGTGAAGCCGGCGCGCCGCGCAACCTCTATCCCGGCAAGTGCTTTGTCCCCGATGGCTCCCGCTTCATCATGATGACGCTCAAGCTCGGCGACGACTCGGTCGTCAAAGGCATCGTGAACCTCTACAATGCCGAAACCGGCGCACGGATGGCGCGTCTCAGCAATGCGGAAGGCGACATCAACAGCGTCAACCTTGTCGGGGGCGGCAAGGTTCTCCAGACGCGCCACTTCCCCACCCCCCTCAAGACGCGTTACTGGGCGACCGACACAGGCGCACTCAAGCCAAAGCTCCAGTTTGTCGACACCATCGAATCCCCGCGCCACCTCGCGCTGGCAAAGTTCAGCGACAACCAGTTCGGCATCATCGACCAGGTGGACGCCACCGTCATCGCCATGCTCGGCAAGATCCCCGAAAAGATCGAAGACAAAACGTTCAGCATCACCCACCTCGACAATGACAGGGCCTGGTTCACCTACGGCTTCTTCAAGGACAGCAAACGCCAGCGCACCCTCGAACTCTGGGACCTCACCGCCCGCAAGCAGATCATCCGGAAATCGGGCGCCTACCAGGATGTCGGCGTCTCGCCCGATGGCGCCCGCGTCTACACCGTTTCCGACGTGCCGGATGGCAAAGGCACGCGCCGCCTCGAAATGTTCACCGCCGACGACGGCAAGCTTGCGTTTTCAAAAGATGAACCTGGCCTCGGCAGCATTACCGGTCTCAGCTTCCTCGGTCCGGATCGCCTGATCGGCACGATCGACATGCCGCTCCTCACCAAGGTCTGGGACGCAACAGACGGCAGCACACTCGGTTCAATCGACGGCGAACTTCTCGCAACGCATCTGGCCGGCCAGCGCCGCCTCTTCCTCACCCTGTCCGGCGGCCTGCAGGATACCGCCATGCTGTGGGACGCAGCCGACGGCCGCCTGCTCATGACCATGCAGACCGCCAGCCGCAACAGGATTTCCTACGGCATCCACTTCATCGCCGGCGGCCGCTGGATCGTGAACAGCCGCGATCCCAACATCGACACAACAGCGTGGAACATCGCCCCCTTCGTGATGCCGATGGACGAACTCGTCGCGCAGGCCTGCGCCACACTGCTCGCCGCCGGCGCCGGCGTGTTCTCGCGCGACGCCTATGACGCCGATCCGCTGCTCCGCTCGGAATGGACCCGCGACCGCGATGTGTGCTCTGCGCCTCCCGCGCTAAGTGCCACGAACACAGACGCGCGTTAAACCTCAGTCACGAAGTCCGGGTTCCCGTCAGCTACGTGACCACCGATGGAACTTTCCACGCTCATGTGTTAACGCGCACACGGAGACGTCAGCTTCACATTGCAGTGCACCCAATCAATGCACTTGCAGCAATCGCCCCGCTTGGTCATCCTTCTCCCCACGCAGCCGTTTGCCCCACCACTCGGCTGCCAGAGGAGGGGAGAACGGTTTGCCCCATTCTCTCCTGTGAGAGCCCTGGCGACGGCTTCCCCGCGGAACGCCGTCGCCAGTTGGCTCACCCCTTCATCTCCAGCGAGTCCACACGCGGCGCCGCTCGCCGCGCCACCAGCTCGCGCACCGCCCACACCAGCGCATCCAGCCGGTCCGGAGACCGCACGCGCTGCCCCGGCCGCCCCGGCGCTTCCGCCCCGAACGCACACATCTCGTCCTCCAGCTCCTTCAGCACGCGCACATGCCGCACGCGCCCCTGCTCATACAGCGTGGAGACCGGCAACGCGCGATCCCGCTTGCTCGCCTTCGCGTGGCGCAGCTTCACCTGCACCCGCCCCTCCGCCGCGTCCTTGAGAACCTCGCGCACCATCTCGCCGCCCTGATTGCCCTCCGCCACGATCAGCCCCGCGCCATGCGCCAGCGCCGCCGCCACCGCGCGCTCCGCCCACTCCGCCGGCCGCAGCCCGCGCACCGTCGCGTCCGCGAGAACGAACACCACGCCATCCTTCACCCCCGCCACCACGATCCCGCACGCATCGGAGCGCACGCTCGCCCCCACTGGTGGGTCCACCGCCACCACAACGCGCGTCAGTCCCTCCGCCTCCTCCATCCGCGCCCGCGACTGCTCGATCAGCGCGCGCGAGAACATCGCCCCCGCCACATCCTCGATCAGCTCCCCGTCCAGCTCCTGCCGCCCCACTTCCGTCCCGCCGTAGTCTTCCTCCAGCGCCACAACAAAATCCGGCGCCAGGTTCCCCGCATTGGCGCGCGTCGACGCCTGCGTCAGCACCACGCCCCCGCGCCCCGTCTCCGCTTTTTCTGCCAACAGCTTCACCAGCGCCCGCGGACGCGGCGTCGTCGTCGCCACGATGCGCGGGTCCTTCCCCAGCCGCATCCCGAACGCCAGCGTCTGCCATGTATCGACGTCATGCGCCCACGCGCCGATCTCATCGCACCACGCGCGATCAAACTGCGGCCCGCGCAGCGAGTCCGGGTCCTCCGCCGAAAACGCAAACGCCACCGCCCCCGCGCACGGCCCGTCCTCCGGCCACTCCAGCCGCCGCCGCGTCACCGAATATGTCGGCCGCATCCCCTCGGACGCCACCGCGCAAATCCCGCTAGGGCCCCCAATCATCACCTCACGCACATCATGCAGCGTCGGCCCCACCAGCGCGATCCGCTTCGCCAGCCCCCGCTCGACCAGATCGCGCACCCACTCCGCCCCCGCCCGCGTCTTGCCCGCCCCGCGACCGCCCATCATCATCCACACCCGCCACGCGCCCCCCGGCGGCAGCTGCGCCGCATGCGCCCCCTGCGGCCACGCCACACGCGCCTCGCCGACACGCGCGCCCGCCGCCTCATGCCCGATCCGCTTCGCCTCGCTCTGCTGCCACGCGTCGCGAAAGCACGCCTCAGCCTCCGCCGCCGCCCGCTTCTCGCCGCGCTTCTGCGCCACGCCAAACAGCATGTCCCCTGCGCTCAGCGCCGGCTTTGCCACGGGCAGCGTACACCACCGCTTGTCATTCCCGGCATCGGCCGTCCGGTCACCTGTCAGCTCGCGCCGCAACGCAATCGCCCGCCGCACCACCTCCGCAATGCGCGGCAGGTCGTCCTCGCAACCATCGTCCTTCCATTTCGCGCTCCGCAGCGAAATCGCCGACAGCGAAATATCGAACATCAGCGCCGCATCGCGCTGTGGCACGCCCGCCGCCATCTGCATCCGCACCGCCAGCCAGCACACCACGCGCGCCGGCCTGCGCAACCACTCGCGCTCATCCGCCGCAATCAGCCGCGCCACAACCTCCACATCAGGGGCCGCCCCAACCGTCACCAGGTCCATAACCGTCTCCATCGGCGCACACACCGCGCCACAGAGCCATTATGAGTTCAGGATTCCGCCCCTGTGTTTTGCGCACCCTGCTTCCCTCATCTTTTGAGCGCACCTCCCTGAATCAAAACGAAAGCCACACTTTCGCCCCACAGGACTTGCGCACCCTGTTTCCGGCAAAACACGCTGCAGCACCGCCCTGCGGGCGGCCCCTTCCGTCGCTTCGCGCCACCTTCCCCACGCTACGCGCGGGGCAGGACCACAAACCTCTCGACCTGTGGTCCTGCCCCACGAAGTGGGGAAGGTGGCCCGAAGGGCCGGAAGGGGCTGCCGGCGAAGCCGGCGGATGCTGCACCAAGGGGACTCCCTAACTTGCATCCTCCTGCCACGCGCCTAGTCTTTCCGAGGCAACATCAGGGGGACGCAAGATGCGCGTCACGCGCAAAACCCGCACGCGCGCGAAAGCCCTCCGCTGGCCCATGACGACCGCCGAAGTCATCCTGTGGACCCGCCTTCAGCGTGGCCGCCTCAACCACTTCCATTTCCGCAAGCAGCATCCCGTCGGCCCCTACATCGCCGACTTTGCCTGCGTGCCGTCACGCGTCATCATCGAGGTCGACGGCGAAACCCACTGGCAGGAAGACGCCCGCCGCCGCGACGCCCGCCGCACGGCCTTCCTCGAACGCGAGGGCTGGACCATCCTCCGCGTCTGGAATTCCGACGTCTACGACAATGAAACAGGCGTCGTGGAAACCGTCCTGCGCGTCGTGATGGATGGCGCAGAACGCCAGCACCACAAGCGCTGAATCACCGCGCTCCGCGCGGCCCCTTCCGGCCCTGCGGGCCACCTTCCCCACTTCGTGGGGCAGGACCACACACCGCTAACGTCATGCAAGGTCGAGAGGTATGTGGTCCTGCCCCGCGCGAAGCGTGGGGAAGGTGGCCCGCAGGGCCGGAAGGGGCCGACGCCGAAGGCGGCGGTTGCCAACCAAGCCCGCTACCCAATCTCATCAATCTGCCGATCAATGATCGCAAACAGCATCTTGAGCTCCTCGCTCCCGATCTGCCGCCAGCCGGTGAGCTGCAGCAGGATCGGCCGTCCCGCCTGGAACGTCATCGCGTTCGAGATCAGCCAGATCGCGCGGATGCGCGCGCTCGTTGCATCGTAATCGCCGATCGTCGCGATCAGCTGCGCCACAAGCTCGATGCCCGGCGCCCACAGCTGCTTCTGCAGGATCTCCAGTCCCTTGCCCGTGTCGTTCATCTGCCGCGCGATGAACCGGCCCCAGGTCGGCGCCTCCTTCGATCCCGTCAGCAGGATCGCCAGCGCATGCATCAGCGCCTTGAGCTGCGCGCGCGCTGCCTCCCGCGAAGGCCGCCCGGCCAGCATTGTCCGCGCATCGTGTGCGATGCCATCCATCTGCGCGCGATAGCGATCGACCACCGCTTCCGCGCACGCGCGATAGAGATCTTCCTTGCCGCCGAAATAGTATTTCAGCGCCGGCAGGCTCACGCCCGCCGCTTCCACGATCTCGCGCGTCGTCGCGTTCCTGAACCCGCTGCGCGCAAAGGCTTCCAGCGCCACGGTGAGAATCCGCTCGCGCACCGCCTCGCCCTTCGGCGTCAGCGCCAGCGAGTCGGCCCCGGCGACAGGTTTCGCGGGCTTCGTGCGGGCGGGCGATGTCTTCGCCTTTGACTTCAACGCCGTCCTCGACCGCACCACGTCACACACTCCTTCGCAGGCGCCGCACGTTTGCACCTGACAGCCGCCGCACGACATCTTCTAACAGCCGCACGCCGCATGCCGCAACGGAAGACGCATGGTCGGTCAGGCTTGTAACACCGAACACGACTGCGCGAGAGACAACTATATCACTTGATACAGTTTCCCGGCAGGGCCAGAGTGAAGGCTCGTCGCGTTGGGCCCGGCCATGCCGGAGACACAGGAACGCGCCGGCGTCCGCCGCCTCTTCGAGGCCCGGCACGCGCGGCGACCGAGGGAGCGAGCACATGACCAAGACCATGAAGACGCGTTGGTTCGCGAGTGCAGCCGTGGCCGGCATCGCCGCCATAGCGGCAACGGCCTGGCTCTCTGCCGGCGCTGCGCCCGATGTCGGTACGCGCGTCGTGCGTGTCGACAACTTCCAGCTCTCCGACCAGGACTTCTTCGCCCACCAGCTCTATCGCCTCAAGGACGCGAAGGCGGTGGTTCTCCTCGCCTACGCCAGCGGCGATGCGACCATCGCGCGCGATTCGTCCAAGCTGATGGCGCTGAAGGCCGCGTATGAAGCGCAGGGCGTCGCATTTCTCGCCATCAACTCCCGCCTCGGCGAAACGCGCGCTGCCGTGAAAGCCGACATGATCGCCATCGGCCTCGATGTGCCCGTCCTGTTCGACTACGACCAGCTCGTCGGCGAACAGCTGAAGGCCGCCAACGCCGCGGAAGTCTTCGTCATCAATCCGAAGACCTGGGCCGTCGCCTATCGCGGCCCTGTCGCCGGATCGAAGGGCGAGCCGTGGGCGAAGGACGCCATCCTCGCCGTCAGCGAAGGCCGCGCCGTCGCCACGGCGGCCCGCCCCGCCACGGGCAACGCCATCGCCTACAAGGCCCGCGCCACCAACATCTCCTATTCAAAGGACATCGCGCCGATCATCCAGGCGAAATGCACCGCCTGCCACCAGCCCGGCGGCGTCGGCCCGATGACGCTCACCAGCTATGAGCAGGTGAAGAACTTCGCCCCGATGGTCCGCGAAGCCATCCGCACGCAGCGCATGCCGCCCTTTGCCGCCGATGCCGCCATCGGCCACTTCCAGGACGACATGCGCCTCACCTCAGCGCAGAAGACGGCGCTGGTTCACTGGATCGAAGCCGGCGCGCCGCGCGGCACGGGCGATGATCCGCTGGCGAAGCTCACCTTCCAGGCGCCCGAATGGGCGATGGGCAAGCCCGATCTCGTTGTCGAATTCCCAACGGCGAAAGTGCAGGCCGGCGGGCTGATGCCCTACGAGTATCCCACGAAGCCCAACGTGTTCACGGAAGGCCGCTGGCTGAAGGCCGCTTCGTTCCGTTACAACGACCGGCAGGCCGTCCACCACACCATCGCCCGCGCCACGCCGGAGGGCTCGACCGGCAAGCCCGGCCAGTCGCTCGATGAGCTGATGTTGCCGGGCTACGTGCCTGGTCGCCCGGACAATCCGATGGCGGGCGACAGCGGCACCTTCATCCCCGCCAGCAGCGGGCTGTCGCTGCAACAGCACTACCAGCCCTATGGCAAGGAATCCGACGTCACGACGCAGATCGGCTTCTACTTCTATCCCAAGGGCGAAGAGCCGAAATACGTCTCGCGCGCCTATGGCATTCTCGACGTGAACATCGAAATCCCCGCCGGCGACGCCCACCACCAGGAAATCGCCTACGTCGCCTTCCCGAAAGAAGCGCTGCTCCTCGGCCTAACCCCGCACGCCCACGCCCGCGGCGCCTCCACCAAGGTCTCGATCCAGTATCCCGACGGCCACGAGGAGCTCCTCCTCGCCCTCCCCCGCTACGACTTCAACTGGCAACATACGTATTACCTCGAAGACGCCATGACCATTCCGGCAGGCTCGAAGATCATCTCCCGCTGGATCTACGACAACTCCACCGGCAACCATTCCAACCCTGATCCGAAGCGCACCGTCCCATGGGGCGAACAGACCACCGAAGAAATGCTCGCCAACTATGTCCACTATCGCTGGGTCGGCGAGACCGTGCAGAACCCGCGCGAGGACTACGAGACCGAAATGAAAGCCGGCATGCTGATGGGCATCCTCGACACCTCGCTCGATGGCACGCTGCAAGCCGCCGAACTCTCCGGTCCCGTCGGCGCCCGCATGGCGAAGGCCATGCCGATGCTCGACACCGACAAGAACAGCGTCCTCTCGCAAGCCGAACTCGCCGTCGCCCTGAAAGGCATCCGCCTCTTCGGCCCCACCCCCACAGCCGCCGCAACACCAGCCGCGACGAACAACTGAGGCAACCGCGCTCCGCGCGGCCCCTTCCGGCCCTGCGGGCCACCTTCCCCGCTTCGCGGGGCAGGACCACATGCCGCCAACAACTTGCAAGGTCGCGAGGTTTGTGGTCCTGCCCCGCAAAGCGGGGAAGGTGGCACGCGAAGCGTGACGGAAGGGGCCGGCTGCGAAGCAGACGGTTGCCTCACCTCGCCCTTGCCCTCACCCCTCACGCGCGTACCCTGCCGCCAAAACAAGCGGGAGCGCGCCCATGGCCTATGAAGACATCCTCTATTCCGTCGCCGACGGCGTCGCCACGATCACACTCAACCGCCCCGATCGCCTCAACGCCTGGCGCGGCGAGATGGAGCGGGATGTCCGTCATGCCATGCGCGCTGCCGCCAATGACGACGCCGTCCGCGTCATCGTCCTCACCGGCGCCGGCCGTGGCTTCTGCGCCGGGGCAGACATGAATGCGCTGCAGGGCATCCAGTCCTCCGGCCAGTCGGATCGCATCGTCGAACCATGGGACGCAAAGTCCAACCCCAACTTCCAGAAACAGTATTCCTACTTCCCCTCTGTCCCCAAACCCATCATCGCCGCCATCAACGGCAGCGCCGCCGGCCTCGGCCTCATCATGGCGCTCTACGCCGACATCCGCATCGCCGCCGCCGGCGCGAAATTCACCACCGCCTTCTCCAGACGCGGCCTCGTCGCCGAACACGGCATCTCCTGGCTGCTTCCGCGCCTCATCGGCTTCGCCGCCGCAGCTGACCTCCTCTACTCTGCCCGCGTCTTCACATCAGAAGAGGCGCTGCAACTCCGCCTCGTGAACCGCGTCGTCCCCGCCGCCGACTTCGCCACCGAAGTCGCCGCCTACGCCAGGATGCTCGCCACCGAAGTCTCCCCCCGCTCCCTGCGCGAGATGAAGCGCGAAATCTGGAACGCCCAATTCCAGTCCCTCGGCGACGCCATCGACAGCGCCAACGCCGACATGCCGCCCTCCTTCAAATCCGAAGACTTCAAGGAAGGCGTCGCCCACTTCGTGGAAAAACGCGCCCCGAAATTCACCGGCCGCTGAGTCCTCCCCCGGCGCAGCCGGGGGAGGACCACTGATCGCAAGGCATGCGGTCCTCCCACACGCATGGCGTGGCAAGGCGGCTCTCGCCACACGGGGACTCCCCCTACCGCCCCGCCTTCGCCCGCTCCTGGTTCAGCGCGAACCGTCCGCAACTGGCTTCGCAACGTGTTGGCGCCGAGGCGCTGATGTCCGGCAGCCTCAGCGCAAAATGGTCTACCCCTTCTCGCCGCACCAAACGGAATCGCTCAAAGGTCTGCGGCGATGATGACACCGCCTACCCACAAGAACCAATTCATGTTTACTTTTTGTTCTCGTGGTGTAGTGCTCTAAATGTAGGGCCATGACATGTCGGGGCGCTACTAGATGTTGCGATAAGCGGAGCTTACTTTGAGCAATCGTCTTTCCTCTGTCGAGTTGTGCGCCGGCGCAGGCGGCCAAGCGCTTGGCTTGGAGGCAGCCGGCTACTCGCACCATGCGTTGGTCGAGATTGATGCTGATGCCTGCAAGACGCTTCGGCTGAATCGCCCAGAATGGAATGTCTTTGAAGGCGACGTGAAGAACTTTGATCCCCGTCCGTACAAACACGTCGATCTAGTCGCCGGCGGATTACCCTGCCCGCCGTTTTCAGTTGCCGGCAAACAACTGGGCGACAAAGATGAGAGAAATCTGTTTCCCATCGCGATCGACATCATCGACGAGATTCGGCCAGGGGCCGTGATGATCGAAAACGTCCGAGGTTTTCTCGACGCAGTTTTCGAAGACTACAGGCAATCGCTGAAAGAGCAGTTGAACGCTTTGGGATATAAAGTTGGCTGGCGATTACTGAGCGCGTCGGACTATAGCGTGCCACAACTTCGCCCGCGCGTTGCCATTGTCGGAATCCGGCATGCATTCGCGGACAAGTTTGAGTGGCCCGAACCACTGCCCGGAGACGCGCCGACGGTCGGCGCAACCCTGCAAGACTTGATGGCTGCGCGCGGCTGGGTCGGTGCAAAGCGTTGGGCAAAACAAGCGAACGAAATCGCGCCAACAATTGTAGGCGGCTCTAAGAAACATGGGGGCCCAGACCTCGGCCCTACGCGCGCGCGACGTGCGTGGGCTGCCCTTGGTGTCAACGGCTCAACCATTGCCGAAGAGTCGCCCGACAGAGATTTTGTAGGGATGCCGCGGCTGACGAACCGTATGGTCGCACGAATTCAGGGATTCCCCGACGAGTGGCAATTCTGGGGCCGCAAAACCACCGCCTACCGCCAGATCGGAAACGCCTTTCCGCCACCAGTTGCAGCAGCAGTTGCAAGCAAAATCTCTGAAGCCATGATGGGAAGTCTAGTCAAATCGCGGTCTCGACGTAAATCGGTGGCCGGATGAGTTCGCCGCTCGACCCCGGGCACCCAGATCATTCAGTCTTGAAACCAATTTTCGAGTCTGTTGTCCGCCGCGTCGGCACTTTGGACGTTCTCCGCGAGCGCTTACCAGAGATTATATCAGGTGCGATCGAGTTCGTGGTCGACCCGGTTCGAACTGCGCGAACATCAGTCGCAGACCTAGATAATGTTGAAAAGACATTCATCGGCCTAAAGATCGAGCATTTCTTTCGTGATTTTATCGACCTTCCAAAGGGCGCACGTGACCTGAGCATTGATGGCGTCGACTTGGACGTCAAAAATACTGTTGGAACGACATGGATGATTCCTCCTGAGACTTACCGTCTAGAGGAACCATGCTTGTTGATTGCATCGGCCCAGCCCGGTGATACTTGCAGCTTAGGTCTGCTTGTTGCTCGCGACACTTACTTGTCCAAACCAAACCGCGATCAAAAGCGGGGCGTCAACAAGATGGGTCGGCAAAATGTACTTTGGCTGGTGGAGAGGGCTTCAATGCCAGTCAATCCTTGGCATGGACTGGACATGATGCGCTTTCGGCAATTGCGGAAAGAAAAACCCGGCGCGCGCCGGGCGGCATTATTCTTTACCGAAAACATTGGCAGGCCTGTCAGTAGGTCCGTGGTGGAGTCTCTGCTCTTTGACCAAGAAGATCCGATGAAGCGATTACGCGGAAATGGCGGAGCAAGAGATTTGCTTGCGCCAGCCGGGATCGAATTGCTGTCCGGGCCGTATGACAAAAAGCGGCTTATCGAATTGCAGTTGCCACTAATACGAGAGGACGAATTTGTTGCGATCAGGACACCCGCTTAGATGATCATGCCAAAGATCAAAACGCGGTGAACTTAGTCGTGACAGACAAGGTGTCCGAGAAGCAGCGCAGCAAGAATATGGCTGCGATCAAATCAAAGAATACGCTTCCAGAAGTTGCGGTTCGCAAACTGCTTCATGCAAACGGTTACAGGTTTCGCCTTCACGCGCGAGAACTTCCCGGCAAACCCGACATAGTTTTTCGACTCAAAAAGAAAGCTATATTCGTCCACGGTTGCTTTTGGCATGGCCACGAAAGCGGATGCTCAGACAGTCGAATTCCCAAAACCAACGTTGACTACTGGAGCCCAAAAATAATGGGCAACAAAGAGCGTGACAAGCGCCACCTTGCCACGCTCGAGAGCATGGGCTGGCGCGTTATGACCATCTGGGATTGCGAGTTGAAAAATACGGCGGCCCTGGCGCGCAAGATCGACACTTTTATGAGTAAGTAGCGCCATTCCACTCCCATTCATAAATCCTGCTATACAGCGGAGACTCGGGAGGACTGACACATGCGTGCGCACCCCATCAAAACCCGTCGCCTGGCCGGCCTTGCGGCGGCGGTTTCGGCCATTGCCCTGCTGGCGGCTTGCGAGACCGGGCCGACGCCCGCGGAAATCCACGCGATGGACTGGAGCCAGGCGGCGCGGATCGATACGCCGGCGGCCTATGGCCAGTACCTGCGGGTGCACCCGGACGGGCTCTATGTCGCCAACGCCATGCAGCGCGTCGATGAGCTGAACGCGCTCGAGGCCGACAGCTATCTGCTTGCGAAGAAGACCGACACCGAGGCGAGCTATGTCGCCTTCCTCGGGCGCTATCCGTGGGGGGCGCATGCGGCGGAGGCGGACAGCCGCCGCGCCATCCTCGCTGCGCCGCGCCTCGCCGCCGAGGAGAAGGCCGACTGGGACAACGCCGCCCGTCAGAACCAGATCGAGGTGTTCGAGGTCTTCCTCGATACGTGGCCGCGCGGGGCGCATGCTGTCGAGGCGCGCGCGAAGCTCGATGCGCTGTGGCGCACGGACCAGGGGCAGTTCATCAAGGCGAAGCGCTCGGGCTCGCCGGCGGAGCTGGATGCGTTCATCCGCGTCAACCCGCGCTCGGCGTATGTGCGCGATGCGGAGCGCGAGATCGACCTGATCTATCGGCGTGACGATGAGGCGTGGCGCCGGGCGCTCGCGGAGAATTCGGTCGCGGCTTATGATTTCTACATGCAGTCGCAGCCGTGGGGGCGCTGGCGCGACGAGGCGTCGCGCGCGGTGGCAGACCTGCGCGAGCGGGACTATCAGGCGTGGCGCTATGCGGCGCTGATGGACGACCTGTGGGCGTACGAGGATTACCGCCGCATGTATCCGTGGGGCGCCTGGTACGACACCGCCTTCTACCGCATCGACTGGATCCGCGCCGGCCGCTACGACGCCAACTGGAACCACAGCTACGACCGCGACTGGAACCGCGGCTGGCGCTACGGCGGTGGCCACCGCGATCGCGATCGTGACGAACCCAACACCTACCCGCCGCTGTTCGGCGGGCAGAACCCGCCCCCGCAGGGCGGCGGCGCCAATCCGCCTCCGCCGCCCAATGCCGGTGGGAACAATCACGGCGGCGGCGGTGGCGGTGGTGGTGTGAGGCCGCCCAGCCCGCCCGCGCCGCCGGCAGGCAATCCCCCACCACCGCGCCCGCCGGTCGTTTCCGGCCCGCCGACGCTGTGGTCGAACCCCAGGCCGCAATCTCCGCCGCCGCCACCTCCGCCGGCTGCGTCGCCGCCACCCCCTCCGGTGGTTTCGGCTCCCGCGCCGGTGCGGAATCAGGTGTCTCCGCCGCCGCCACCCCCGGCGCCGCCGCAACGCACCGCGATTCCGGAGCGGACGCGCGAGGACTAGGGACGCCAAAACCCGTTGCGGAACCGGATGCTGCGCCCAGACCGCCCGCAGGCGCGTTTCGTCCGTGACTTGGCGGTGGAGGCTGCTATTTCACGTCTGTGGGGAATTGGCGGCGACAAAGCCGTAAAGAAGGGCTGACGGACACGCGATGCCAGCGGACGCGAAAACGGCTGCAAGACCGGGCGCCTTGATGCGCTGGGGACCGCCTGTGCTGAAAGTCATCGGCACGCTGGCGGCGACCGGCCTCGTCACGTTCGGCCTGCTGTGGAACACGCTGTTCGCCCAGATGCCCGCCCTGCCCGACAAGGACGCGCTGTGGACGCTGAACCGCACGCCTGCGGTCGAGTTCATCGACACACACGGCAACACGATCTCCGTGCGTGGCTTCCGCTATGGCCGCGCCGTCTCCGCCAAGACGCTGCCCAAGCATGTGGTGGACGCGTTCATCGCGGCTGAGGACAAGCGGTTCCGTGAACACACGGGCGTCGACCTCATGGCGATCTTCCGCGCCACGCTGGCGAACGCCACCAAGGGCCGCACCGTCCAGGGCGCCTCCACCATCACGCAGCAGCTGGTGAAGAACCTGTTCCTCACCCCGGACCAGACGGTGAAGCGCAAGGCGCAGGAAGCGCGTCTCGCCGGCGACCTCGAGCGGATGCTGACCAAGGACGAGATCCTCGATCTCTATCTCAACCGCATCTATCTCGGCGCAGGCGCCTACGGACTGGACGCCGCCGCGCACACCTATTTCGACAAGAGTGCGACCGAACTGACGCTGGCTGAATCCGCCATGATGGCGTCGTTCCCGAAAGCGCCCTCCCGCTTCGCCCAGCAGGCCGCCAGCGCCCGCGCCAAGGAGCGGCAGGAATATGTGCTGCACGAAATGGTGCAGGAAGGCTTCATCACGCAATCGCAAGCGGACGAGGCCAAGGCGCAACAGCTGGCCTTCGCCAAGGACAAGCCTGACAGCTTCACCGGCCATGCGCTCGACTACGCGATCGAGCGCGTGCAGGATCTGCTGCCCAATCCGCCGCCGGACATGGTGATCAAGCTGTCGCTGGACCTGAAGCTGCAGGAAGCCGCGCAGAAGGCGGTCGAGAACGGCCTTGCGACGATGGGCAAGGATCGCCGCGCCTCGGAAGGCGCCGCCCTGTTGATCGACAATTCCACCGGGGCGATCCGCGCCATGGTGGGCGGGCGCAATTATCTCACCTCCAAGTTCAACCGCGCCACGCAGGCGCGTCGGCAGCCGGGCTCGTCGTTCAAGATGTTCGTCTACGCCGCAGCCCTGGAAGAAGGCATGACGCCCGGCACCGTGCGTTTCGACATGCCGGTGACGATCCAGAACTGGCGGCCGCGCAACTATGGCGGGGAATATCGCGGCGCGGTGACGCTGTCCGAGGCGATGGCGGAATCGCTGAACACCGTTGCGGCGCAGGTCGGTTACGAGATCGGCATCCCGAAAGTGACGGCGCTGGCGCATCGCTTTGGCGTGAAATCAGACCTGCACAACTTCCCCTCGATCACGCTCGGCTCCGACGAAGTGACGCTCTACGAGATGACGACGGCGTTCGGCGTGCTCGCCAAGGGCGGCCTGCAGATGTCGCCCTACATCATCGAGGAAATCCGCAACTCGAAGGGCGACCTGCTCTGGCCGCTGTCCAAAACGACGCCGGAGCCGCCCCGCATCTATCCGGAAAACCTCGCCGCCGACATGAACTCCATGCTCAGCCGCGTCGTGGTGGCGGGCACGGGCGGCGCGGCGCGCTTCGGCGGCTGGGACATCGCGGGCAAGACCGGCACCAGCCAGGAATGGCGCGACGCCTGGTTCCTCGGCTACACGACGCGCTTCGTCGGCGGCATCTGGGTCGGCAATGACGACGACAAGCCGATGGCCAAGGTGACCGGCGGCGAGATGTCCGCGCGCATCTGGGCCGAGATGATGAAGGTCGCCCACGAGGGCATGACGCCCGAAACCCTCCCCGGCGCCAAACAGGCCGAGGACTACCTCTCCACCGAAGACATGGACCGGCTGAACTTCTACCGCAGGCTGTCGAGTGCGTTCGCGGCTGTGGAAGCGAGAGGCGGCGGCTAAAGGGTTGTCCTGTGTTGCAAATCCTTAACTTAGCAGCCTAATGTCTCCCCGCTGAATGAGAGGCCTAAGCCTCCGGGGGATGGGTGATGGCGGATGGGTCTGGGGCAAAGCCCCCGATTGCTGGAGGTGTTTCGGCGTCTCCCAAACTATCGACATGGTTGTTTGGTACACGCTCTGGGCTGCTGACGTTGTGGACAGTTGCGGCCGCATTGTCGCTCACCGTGCCGATCATCATCTTTGTGGCGGCGCTCGGATATCAGTTGGATGAGCCGACGCGCTGGTACTTGCTTGCGGCTTCGACTCTCCTCTGGCTGCCGCTCACGCTATTTTCGCTTGATCCGGAAGACACCGTGGCATCAGGGCCGCGCATCAGGTTGCCGATCGTCACCTCCATCATTCTAGTCGGTCTTACAACTCTTGCTGTTGCGGACAAACTGACTAACGCTGGTTGGTTGGACCACACGCCCCAGCGTTTGGCATTTTTCTCGTTCTTGGCTCTGGCATTCATTCCACGCCTCTGGAACGCGGCCTTGTTCGCTTATCACAAGGCGCGCAACCGGCGCGCCGCCGAAGATGCAGCGAGACGCCAAGCGACAGCCGCACCAGCCTCCTCGATTGCAGTCGAAGAGCGGCTTGAAAACTATCGGAACGCGGAATCTCTCGGCGCCGTACTGGCGACGATCCTGTTCTTCGGCATAGTTGGTGGCGCTATCTATCTCGGAACTCTGCGCGAAGGGACAACGCTCGGGACCGGAATCGGCCAGATCATTTTCATGATCGTTGTCGCTCTATTTGCAACCATCGTCTTTCTCGACTGGATCGCGAGATTTCCTCCGCTGAGGGCAACGGCAAAAGCCTTCAACCGGCTGGCCCCGCGTATGAATTTCCTCGTAGCTTTCTACGACCTGCTCGATACAGCGCTCGTGCGTTTGGGATCGCACGTTGCTGGCGCGGATCATCTGAAGACGCGTTCGCGCTATGGAATACTCATCATCACCCTCGGGTGCCTTGCCGTGCTCGCTTGGTTTCTGCCCCCGCCCCTTGGACTAACGCCAGTCATCGTTGGCCTCGTTGTTGCGCTTTCTCTTTCGCGCCTTTGGGCATGGGTAGAGGAAGACCGCGACATGGCCTCAATTACGGGCTTCAGCCCGCTCGCACCGCAGCGAGTGGGCTTCCGCGAGGACTATCGCGACGAAACGCTTCTCGGTTTCATCTTCGTGTTGGTGCTTCTGCCTATCGCATGGATGCAGGTAGACCAGGGCGTCACCCAGATTTTCCAACAGGGGCCAAACCAAGCGCGGGTCCAGAACCCGCAAGATTTTGGAATGTGGCTCGGCTATTTCGGATTCGAGCTCGCGAAAGCGCTTCCTATTGTGGACTGGGCGGACATCTACAAACTGGGGCCTGGCGACGCGAACTATATCTCACCGTTCTGGCCCAATGGCGCCCATGCGGTATTCATGGCGCGCGCGCTGGTCGACCTGATCCTGATCGCTTCCTTCCTTCAGGCGATTGCGATCGCAAGCCGCAACGCGCAGCAGAAATCGCTCTATGCCGTTGGCCAGGTCAATCGACTGGACGAACTGGTCGAGAAGGCAGCGCTGTCTCGCGCCATTCGTGAAACACGACGGGCCGGAGGCGGAACACAACGTTTCGACCTTTCGCGGATGACAGATACCGAGCTGGTCGATTTCCGGCGCTACGATCTTTCACGACTGCGGCAGATGTATGCGACGTCTCGCAATGACGAAGAGCGGAAGGCGTTTCTCAAGCAGATATTCGACGAACGCGGCGAAACGCTGGACCCGGCTATCGTGGTTGCGCAGAACATCGCCGCAACGCACCGCAACGAGCTTCAGCTAATTCGGACTTTCGAACAGGCGCTCGCAGACCATCGCGGCCAAATTCACCGCATCGACCTCGATGACATCAGAGTCATCATGTTTGAACTTCGCAACACGTCAGGCATGAAAGCGTTCAAGGAACAGTTGCTTGACGTCGCAGAGCGGGAAGTTGACGCATCGATTGTAGCTAGAGTTCTGATGCTGCGCGAAATCGGCATTGGCAAGGATGGCTCACGCGACCTTTTCCAGTACACCACTCGTATGGCCGCTGAGCGAATTCGCAGACTTCTTCCGGGCGTGACCGACTGTCAGACGCTAAAGGAAACACTCGAGGAAACACTCGAGAACGGACCGAAGGCTTTCGGGGGTGCGGCGGCAGCTTACAACATGCTCGTCGACGCCCTGCATAATCAGATTGCCAGGGTCTGCATTTAGCGCTCGCGGGTACTGATAGAACACATCCCGACTTTCCGGCGCATATGCCGACAAGCGTGCTTCCCCAGTGGCAACGGCTGTGGGGCCGCGTCACCGCTGGCGAAAGGGTGATTTCGCGCCGCTTGACGTGCGCGCCGCGGCGCCGCCCCATGCGGAAAAGAAACGCGGGAGGCGGACTTGAAAGCACGTTTGATGATGGCCGTGGGCGCAGGCGCCCTGCTCGCGGCGTGTTCTGCGGGGACCGCCACGGATACGGGCAAGATGTCGGCGGAGATTCGGCGCACGGCCTATGGCGTGCCGCATGTGAAGTCCGACACCTATGCCGGCATGGGCTATGGCCTTGGCTATGCGATGGCCGAGGACAATGTGTGCGAGATCGCGGAACGCTATCTCACCGTCATGGGCGAGCGGGCGAAGTATCTCGGGCGCGGCGAGAACGACGCCAACCTCAACAGCGACCTCTACCACAAGCGCCTGATTGCCTCCGGCGAGCTGGAGAAGCTGCTGAACGGGCCGAAGGATTCGCCCGATACGCCGAGCGCCGATGCGCGTGACCTCGCCCGTGGCTATGCGGCCGGATATTCGCGCTTCGTCACCGAGACCGGCGTTGCGAACATCGCCGATCCGCGCTGCAAGGGCATGGAATGGGTGCGGCCGATCACGGAGACGGATTACTGGCGCCACCAGCTGGCCGGACAGGTAATCTACCAGCTGGGCGGCGTCGCGACGGCGGCGCCTCCGGGCGCGGGGGATAAGGCGGCGGTTGAGGATGACCCGCTGATCGAGACGACGCAGCTGGGCTCCAACGCCTATGGCCTCGGCAAGGAGGTGACGCAGAGCGGGCACGGCATGCTGCTGGGCAATCCGCACTATCCGTGGGACGGGATGAACCGCTTCTACCGGATGCACATGACCATTCCGGGCAAGCTGAACGTGGTTGGCGCGGGCCTGATCACCAACGCGTCGGTCGGCATCGGCCATACAGACAGCATTGCGTGGACGCACACGGTTTCCACCGCGCGGCGCTATGGCGTGTTCGAACTGGCGCTCGATCCGGCTGATCCGACGAAGTACATGTATGACGGCGTATCGACGCCGCTCGACAAGCTGGAAGTGACCGTCGAGGTGAAGGACGAGGCGCCGGTGACGCACGCCTTCTACACCTCGCGCTTCGGTCCGGTCATCGAGACGCAGACCTTCCCGTGGACGACGACGAACGCCTACGCGCTGCGCTCGATCCCGCAAGGCTTGCGGTCGCCGGACCAGTATCTCGCGATGTGGCAGGCAAAGAACGTGCAGGAGCTGTACGCCGCGCTCGGCAAGTATCAGGCGACCGGCTTCAACACGACGGCGGTCGATGCGGGCGGCGAGGCTTTCTATGGCGACATGGGCATGATGCCCAACGTGCCGAAGGAGCTGGGTGACGCCTGTGCGACATCCGATCTTGCCAAGAAACAGTGGGCAGAGACACGCGTGCCTGTGCTTGATGGCTCGAAATCATCCTGCGACTGGAAGACGGATACGGACTCGACCGCGCCCGGCGTGTTCGGCGCCAGCAAGACGCCGCACGTCTTCCGCACCGACTACGTCTCGCAGATGAATGACAGCTACTGGCTCACCAACGCCTCTGCGCCGATTACCGGCTTCAGCCCGCTGTTCGGCGACGAGGCCGCGCCGCGTTCGCTGCGTACACGCCTTGGCCTCGACATCATCGCGAAGCGCGTGGCGGGAACGGATGGGCTGGGCGATGCGAAGTTCAACCTCGCCAACCTGCAAGGCGCGCTTTACCAGGATCGCAACCTCGGCGCCGAACTGGTGCGCGATGATCTGGTGAAGGCTTGCAAGGCGTCGAAGAAGAACTCGCTCGCCGCTGCCTGCGCTGCGCTGGAAGGCTGGGACCTGCACGTCAATCTCGACAGCAAGGGCGCGCACCTGTTCCACCTGTTCGCGGAAAATGGCGGGCTGCAGTTCAAGGTGCCGTTCGATCCGGCCAATCCGGTGACGACACCCAACACGCTCGACACCGCCAGCCCGAAAGTGCTGGAGGCGCTGCAGAAGGCCGTCGACACGCTGACCGAAGCCAAGATCCCGCTCGACGCAAAGCTGGGCGACGTGCAGCGCGAGACGCGCGGCGAGGAGCGCATTCCGATCCATGGCGGCGCCGGGCAGGAAGGCGTGTTCAACGTCATCACCGTCGACAGCCTGGAACCGGAACTCGGCTGGACCAGCATCCGCCACGGCTCCAGCTGGATCATGACCGTGGAGTTCGGGCCTGATGGCCCGAAGAGCCAGGGCATCCTCACCTACTCCCAGTCGACCAACCCGACCTCGCCCTTCTATTCGGACCAGACGCACGCCTATTCCGAGAAGAAGTGGGACGACCTGCTGTTCACCGAAGAAGCCGTGAAGGCGGCGACGGTCTCGACCAAGACCATTTCCGAATAGCGGGAAAGGTCACGCCGACTGTCGATCCATGCGGTGATTACCGCATCGCATGGATCGAAGCGCGGTCTGCCGCGTATCCGAATGGGGTCCCCGCAAGGAGCAACCATGTCGGACGCGCAGGAAAATAACCCAGAGACCGTGTGGAAAATCATCAAGAAGGTTCGCGTGGCGATGCTCGTCACGCAAAAGGACACTGAATTCGAGGGCCGTCCCCTCCAGGCTTTTCCGGAGCCGGAAACCGGCCGGATCCTCTTCATGACCGACTCGCAGCACGTGATCGACGAGGTCAATGCCAACCGAAACGTGCTGCTGACCTTTGCCGATCTCGGCGGCAACGATTTCGCGGCCATCGACGGCGAGGCCAAGATCACGAACGACAGCGCCAAGATCAAGGAACTGTGGACGCCGTGGGCGCAGGCCTTCTGGGACAGCCCGGAAGACCCCTCCATCCGCATCATCGAGGTGACGCCGCACCGCGCCCGTTACTGGGATGCGCCCAACCGGGTCGCCACCATGATCGCCATGCTGGCTGGCGCCGTGACCGGGAAAACACCCGAACTTGGCAAATCAGGCGATGTTCAGCTGAACTGACCGCCTGCGTCGGCAGGACAGCCAAGCAAAGCTTGACCTGCCGCCCCGGTTCGGGTCCATGCGCGCATGGCCGGACCTCCGATTGTTGTTCTCCGCGGTGTGATGCTCACACTTGGCGCTACGCCCCTGTTCACGGGGGTCGACCTTTCGCTTGCGCGGGGGGAGCGGATGGCGCTGGTCGGCCGCAACGGAGCCGGCAAATCCACCCTGATGCGCATCCTCGGCGGCGCCATTGAACCCGATGCCGGCGAGAAATTCGTGCAGCCGGGCATCGTGGCGCGACACCTCCTGCAGGAGCCGGACTTCTCGGGCTTTGCGACGGCGCTGGACTACGTATCCGAAGGCCTCGACCCCGACATGATGTACCGGGCTGAATCCGAACTCGGCGCCTGGGGCGTGCCGCTGGACCTGCCGCTTAAGAATGCGTCGGGCGGACAGGCGCGCCGCATCGCTCTCGCCCACGCGTTCGCGCGTGATCCGGATGTCCTGCTGCTCGACGAGCCGACCAACCACCTCGACGTGCCGGCGATCGAATTGCTGGAAGAAGAACTGAAGGCCTTCCGTGGCGCCCTGCTGGTGGTCAGCCACGACCGTCGCTTCCTCGAGAACATCTCGACGTCGGTGGCGTGGTTGCGCCAGGGCGTCGTGCGCCAGATGGACAAGGGCTATGTCGCATTCGAGGAGTGGGCCGATACGGTCGAGGCCGACGAGGAGAAGGCGCTCGACAAGCTCAACGTGCAGCTGAGGGCCGAAGAGCGCTGGATGGCGCGCGGCGTCACGGCGCGGCGGAAGCGCAATATGGGCCGCGTGCGCAAGCTGCACGAGATGCGCGCGGACAAGGTGGAAAAGCGCATCGCGCTGAACCAGGCTGCAAGCGCAGCAACCCTCGCAATCGATTCCGGCGCGCAATCCGGCCGGTTGGTGATCGAGGCCAAGGGGCTGTCGAAGACATTCCAGACCGCCAGTGGACCGCTGCCGATCGTGCGCGACTTGTCTCTGCGTGTCATGCGCGGCGACCGGCTGGGCATGGTGGGGTCAAACGGCGCGGGCAAGACGACGCTGATCAAGCTGCTGCTCGGACAACTGGAGCCGGATGCGGGTAACGTGCGGCTCGCGAAAAATCTCGACATCGCCTATCTCGACCAGACGCGGGCGAGCCTGACGCCGACCGCGACGCTGTGGGAGACACTGGCGCCGCTGGGCGGAGACCAGGTGCTGGTGCGCGGGTATCCCAAGCACGTGGCGGCCTACGCCAAGGACTTCCTGTTCGAGAGCCGCCAGCTTCACCAGCCCGTCGGCGCGCTGTCGGGCGGCGAACGCAACCGGCTGACCTTGGCCATCGCGCTGGCGAAACCCTCCAACCTGCTGGTGCTGGACGAACCGACCAACGATCTCGACATCGAGACGCTGGACCTGCTCGAAGACATGCTGAGCGAGTTCGACGGGACGCTGTTGCTGGTCAGCCACGACAGGGCGTTCATCGATAACGTCGTGACGTCGATCCTGACGCCGGAAGGCAATGGCGACTGGCTGGAAACGCCGGGCGGGTATGCGGACTATGTCTCACAGCGCCGGCAAACGGACCGGGCAGCCGGGCGCACATCGCGCGTGGTGGAAACGCCGGCCGCATCAAAAACGCCGGCTTCCAAGCTCAGCTACAAGGATGCGCGGCGGCTGGAAGAGCTGAACCGGCTGATGCCGGAGCGGCAGAAAGAGATAACGAAGATTGAAGACGGAATGGCCGACGCCAGCCTCTTCACAAAGGACCCCAAGAGCTTCCACGCCAACGCCAACCGCCTCACGGCCGCCCGCAACGAGCTGGCCGCCTACGAGGAAGAATGGTTAGCGCTCGAGGAAAAACGGGATGCCCTCGGCCGCGCCTGAGCCGAAAATCCGCCAATCTGCGGCGTCCCGGCGCACGTACGGCCCAAATTCCCCAGCCGCCTACAGCGGTTTTTTAACCGCCACCGCATAGTTTCCAGTTTCATCCGGGGAGACTTGCGATGGCGGGAAACGCCAACAACTTCGCGCTGCTGCTTGATCTTGCCAAGGAAGGCTCGAGCGAAAAGCGCCGCGAGCTCCTGCGTCAGATCACCGACGTGTTCCTGGCCCAGCCGGACCAGCGATCGGAAAGCGAAGCCGTCCTGTTCGACGAAATCGTCGGCGCGGTGGCTGCCGACCTCGAAACGCAGGTGCGCGTTGAGCTGTCGCGCAAGGTTGCCGACAGCAACGGTCCGCTGCGCCGCACAGCCCGCCGCCTGGCGATGGATGACATCGAAGTCGCCCGCCCGGTGCTCGAACGTTCACGGTCGCTGACCGAGACCGACATCCTCGACGTGATCGAGGCCAAGTCGCAGGACCACATGCTGGCCGTGACCAAGCGCCCGGACATCGGCGAAAAAGTCTCCAGCGCCCTCGTCGCCAAGGGTGAAGACCGCGTCGTCGCCTCGCTGCTGCAGAACAACACCGCGAAGATCGACCGCAACACGTTCGAGAAGGTCGCCGAGCGCACCGAAACGAGCAACGTCCTGCATGCGTCGTTCGTGCGAAATGCGCACGTGCCGCTCGACCTGCTGAACAACGTCTATCTCCGCGTGGAACTGGACCTCCGCCGCGAGATCATGCGCAAATTCCACGGCGTCTCCCCCGCCGAACTGGAAGCCGCGCTGGAAGCCAGCCGCAATCACCTGTCGTCCGCTTACGGCGCGCTACCGTCGGACTACCAGATCGCCAAGGACCAGATCGCCGCGCTGGCCAAGGTCGGCTCGCTGCGTCCGCCCGTCCTCGTGCAGTTGCTGCGCGAAGGCAAGAAGACAGCCTTTCTCGTCGCCTTCGCCCAGCTCGTCGATGTGGAGTTCGATCTTGGCCAGCGCCTGATGGCCGGCAAGGATCTCGATGCGCTCGCCATGCTGTGCCGTGGCGCAGGCTTCGATCGCGGCCTGTTCGTCACGCTGTGCATTCTCATCGCGGGAGACGGCGGCGGTCTCAGCAAGACCGAGGAATACGGCCAACTTTACGAGCAGGTGCCGGTCTCGGCAGCCCAGCGCGCACTGCGTTTCTGGAAGGTCCGCGCCAAGGGTGCCGGCGCCCAGGCGGCCTGATCCGTACACGCGCAAGCCGAGAATCACTTTGCCGCATTGTCGCGTGAGTTGCCGGATCTATGTCCCGCAGCTGGCGAGTTCTGCGGGCATCTCGCCCAAAAGCAGTTGTCTGATTGCCGGTATCAAACGGCTCGCCTAATTTCCCCGGCTCTGGGGGCGAGGTGAGACGTGAATGCCCAATCAGGTCATCCGGTCCCAGGCGCTCAGCATCGGGGAACTGCTACGGTTAGGGTCTTTCCGGCCCGCGCGCGTGCAGCGCGAGTATTGCTGGACTGAACACCAGCAGGCAGGCCTTCTCGAAGACCTGATCTCCGCCTTTGGCGAGTTCGGCCTCGATCCGGAGATCGAGACGGACGCCCTGCCCGAAGGCCGCGAGCTGCCGAGCCACCCTGCGCTCGACCTGCCCGATCTCAATCCCGATCTCGAAGTCACCGAACCCTACGTGTTCGTGGGCACGGTGGTGCTGCATCAGGGCGACGTGCACCTCGACATCTATGACGGGCTGCAGCGCCTCACGACCTTTACCGTGTTCTTCGCCGTGCTGCGCGACCTGCTGGAGGCGGACCGCAAGCATCCGGTCAACAGCCTGCTTGCGGACGATGCCGGTATCTGGCGGCTTGGGCTGTCGATGAAACACAACACGCTGGAGGCGGATATCCTGGCCCCCGGCCGCACCGCCAAGCGCCAGCGCCCCCATCCGCAGCTGACCGAAGCCAGCCACCGCTTGCGCACCTGCGTGAACACCGCCCGCGCCATGTTCAAGAACTGGAAGCCGGAGCGCCTCGCCGCCTTCACCGCCTTCCTCGCCGAAGGCGCCATCGTCACCGTGACGCGCATTTCGGATCGCCGCATCGCCGCCAAGGCGTTCGTCAGCATCAATTCTGGCGGCCTGCCGCTGAAACCGGAAGAGATCGTCAAAGGCCAGCTGATCGACCTCACCTCCGCCCTGCCGGATGCGGACGACGCCGCCAAGCGCATCCTCAATGTGTGGAATGGCATCCAGGACGATCTCGGTCCGGAAGGCTTCGACGACTTCCTGCGCTCGGTGGACTTCATCGAGCGGCGCATGCCGCAATCTTCGGACTATTCGATCCAGCTGATGGAGCACATCCGCCGCAACTATCCGGGCCAGCAGGGCGTGCGATGGGCGACGGACCTGCTGTTGCAGTATCGCTCCGCGTTCAAATGGATCCACGAAGAAAACAATGCGGAGATCGCCGATGGTGTTCACGCCAGCCTGCGCCGCCTGCAGCTGCTGAAATGGGACCAGTGGCGCGCCTACGCCATGCTGCTGAAGATGCGCTCGCGTCCCGGCGATCTCGCCGCGCGCGTCGATCAGCTGGATCGCGCCTGCTTCGCCCTCACCGTCTCGACGCCGGACCCGCGCCGCCTTGCGGAAATGATGGGCAAGCGCGTGGAGCGGTTTGCGCGCGGCACGTTCGGCCGCCAGGCCGGCTTCATCTTCACGCAGGCCCAGCAGGAACGCCTGATCCGCAACCTCTCCGGTCCGATCACCGAAAGCCCGCGCCGCTCCACCATCATGCGCTGGGTCGAGGCCGCCATGCATGGCGACCGCGTGCCCCGGTATATCGTCGATGGCCGCTCCTCGGTGGAGCACGTCTATCCGCGCAACCCGGAAGAGAACTGGACCGCGTTCGAGAACGGACTGGAGTTCAACGAGCTGGCCACCGTCCGCGAGATGATGGGCAATCTGTGCGTGCTGCCGCAGGACGAGCTGGGCAATGCGCCGTTCGACGAAAAGCGCAAAGCCTACGCCCGCTTCCGCAGCCGCTTCGCCAACGAGATCGCGAAGTACAAGGGCTGGTCGCCGGACACAGTGCGCGACCGCACGCGCAGGATCACCGACGCCACCCTGAAATTCCTGAACCTCGAAGTCTCCGCGAACTGAGGCTTAGCTCTCAAGCGCTGCACGGAAGCGGCGGCTGCCGGCGATCATGCGGCCATCGTCCAGCGTGATCTCGAGATCGCCCGAGGGGGTCGGCTTGAACGCCGAGATGCGCGCGCGGTTGATCAGGCGGGAGCGGTGAATGCGGACGAAGCCCCGGCTCGCCAGCTTTTCCTCGAACGCCGCCAGCGTGCCGCGCGCCAGATGCGTCGCGCCGCCCACGTGGATTTCGACATAGTTCCCGGCGGCCTCGACCCAGGCGATCTGCCCAGGCTCGATCAGCGTCACGCGCGCGCCATCGCGAATCTCGATCCGGTCATCGGCGGTGAGAGGAGGCGGCGCGTTCTGCTTCACTTGCGAGGCGGTGTAGACCAGCCAGAGGCCCCACGCCCAGAAAAGCACGGCGTTGGACAGGTAGGTCAGCAGGTCTTTCCGCCATTCGTAGAGGAACGGCATCACATAGTCGCCCTGGTACGAAAAATCGTAGGGCCAGCCAGCGGTCGCGTAGCCTGCATGGCGGATCGCCACCATCCCGGCGATGTGCACGACCGAATAGATGCACGCGGCCGCGAAATGGATGCCGATCGCCTTCAGCCAGTTCGGCGCGCCACGATCCAGCGGCGGCGGCGTGCGCCAGACCACCCAGCCGATGGCAGGCGACAGCGCCACCACCATGAAGACCGACGAGAATTCCCATAGCCAGACTTCCGCCGGCTGCACCGGGGGCCGGCCGCCCGTCTGGGCTTCCATGATGCCGGACGTCGCGTTGAGGACAGCGACCGCGACGCCGACGATAGCGATCATGGCAATCGGCGCCCACTGGATCCGCCAGCCGCCCAGCCGCCAGCAACCAGGCCGCCATCCGCTCGTCACGGAATTCCCGCCGTTCGTCCCGGAGCCGTCACCGCTCGTCACAGAGCCCTGTCCTTCCACGGCTTTTCTCTGGCGGGCGAGCCGCCCTGCCGGATCATGGCGTCAACGATACGGAGTCGCACATGACCCTCCCCAACGCCATACCCGACCGCCGCTACGACCTCGACTGGCTCAGGATCGCCGCCTTCGGCCTCCTGATCTTCTACCATGTCGGCATGTTCTATGTGACGTGGGGCTTCCACGTGAAGTCGAGCCATGCCGGGCCGGAGGCGGAGCCGTTCATGCTGCTGCTGAACCCGTGGCGGCTGACCCTGCTGTTCATTATCTCGGGCAGCGCCACCCGCTTCATGCTGGACAAGATGAAGCCCGGCAGCTTCGCCGCCTCCCGCACCCTGCGCCTGCTGGTCCCGCTGGTCTTCTGCATGCTGGTGATCGTGCCGCCGCAGACCTATTTCGAGATCGTCGAGAGGCTGAACTATTCCGGCTCGGTGGGCGAGTTCTACCAGAAGTACATTACGGCCAGCGGTGGGTGGGGCATCATAACGCCCACCTGGAACCACCTCTGGTTCGTCGCCTACCTGTTCGTCTACACGCTGTTGATCCTGGCCGTCGGCCCGCTGCTCAAGCGCCTGCCTGCGGGACTGTTCAGAATCTTGGCCAAGGGGTTGCCGATCGTGGTCATCCCCTTCGTGTTTCTCCTGCTCATCCGCGCCACGCTGGAGCCGATGTTCGAGGAAACGCATGCGCTGTTCGACGACTGGTACGCCCACGCGCTCTATTTCCCTGCGTTCCTGTTTGGCTATGGAATCGCCAAGCACGAACCGTTCTTCGACAGCTGCCAGAAGATGCGCTGGCCGCTGCTCATTGCCGGTCTGGCTTGCTGGTCTGTCCTCATGGCGGCCCGTATGAGCCAGACCTCGCTCGGCCTGCCGCCGGGCCCCGCAACCGAACTGCTCGGCGTCGCCCTGCGCGAGATGCAGGCGTGGGCGATGATCCTGGCCCTGTTCGGCTTTGCCCGGAAACACCTGCGCCACGACAACGCCGCACGGCGCTATCTCACCGACGCGATCTTTCCGCTCTACATCATACACCAGACGACCATCGTGGTGGCCGGCCACTATCTCAACCAGGTCGGGCTGCCCGTCTGGATTGAAGCGCCGCTACTGATCGGCACAACTGCCGCCAGCTGCTGGATCGGCTACGAGATCGTGCGGCGCATCGGCATCCTGCGCCCGCTGTTTGGCCTCAAGTGGGAGTCTCGCGTGGATCGGAGCCATACTCCGCAACCAGCTGCCTCATGAACTTGTCCCGCTCATAGGACAGCGCCGCGCCCTCGCCGCCGCTCGTTGCAAGGCTGGCCATAAAGTAGATGAAATTCTCGGATTGGTCGAAAGCCTCCCGCGCGCCTGCCGCATCGCCTGCCTCCTTCATCCGCAGCATGCGCAGGCGATAGAGGTCGGCGGTCGCGTGGGCGAAATAGAGATGCGGCACGCCATCGCGGATCACCGCCTCGGCCTCTTTCAGCTTGTTCTCGGCTTCCAGCTTCCGCGCCTTGTGCCACCACGCGGGCAGGCTTGCATCATCAACGCCCATCTACTGTCTCTCCCCCGGCTTTCGGCTTTCTCCTGAATCCTCTAATCAGGACAGGCGGGGCTGTGAAGCCGCCGGGGGAGCCTCATCACAATGGATATCCTGGCCGCCCTCGGCTTTTCCCGCGGAATGGAAGGCCTGCCACTGCCGGGCGGCGGCAGCATCACCATGCCCGCGCCCTACAAGCCTGTCCTGCCGGGCGACTATCGTTACAACGACACCGGCTGTCTCATCGCCTATCGCAAGTATCACTCGACGATGGCCGGCACCAACGAATGCAGGGGCATGATTTCCGTCAGCACCACGGCGGGTTTCAAGGGCGTGAAGGACTTCACCCGCACGGCGCGCGCGGGCCTCACCTCTCGCTGGTCCGACGCCCATGAATCAGAAGGCCACTGGTACGGCCGTCCCGAAATCTATCCCGAAACCATCGGCCCCGGCGCCAATGGCGAGGAACTGGTGGGCGTGCTCAGCGTCCACATGGTTGGCTGGACCGTCTACAACGAACCCGGCTGCCTCTATGCCGTGATGGACAAGCGCGGGCTCGGGATCGCCGTGTGGATCTTCAATCGCGACGGCGGCGAGAAACAGGCGCGGCGATACGCAGAGCGCATCGCCGCTTCCTTCAAGCCTTGAGGTCTAGGCCTTCTGCGTCTCCGCCATGCGCGCGTTGTTGATCGCCTTGGCTGCCTGATACTGCTTCCGGTCACGCAGCCGCGCTGCATATGCCTCGAACGCGGGGCGTGTCGGGATGCTGCCGAACATCAGGCCCCAGTCCACCGTGCTGCCGACATAGACGTCCGCTGCCGTGAATGTCTTGCCGCAGACGAAATCGCGATCCTTCAGCATCTGCTCCAGCGTGTTCACCGAAGCGTCGAACGTGCCGAAGCCCGTCATCATGTCCCGGCCTTCCGGCACATCCCACTTCATCGCATTGGCCGTGACTGCCTGCTCCATCGGCCCTGCCGCGAACAGCACATAGCGATAGTAGTCGCCGAGCTTGTCCGTCGCCGGCTTCAACCCGGCCTGCGGAAACGCTTCCGCGAGATAAAGACAGATAGCGGCGGCCTCCGTGACGACGACGCCATTGTGCCGGATCGCCGGCACTTTCCCCATCGGGTTCACCGCGAGATAGGCCGCACTCTTGTTGCCCGTCGGGCCCCAGTCGAGCCAGTTGGTCTGGTACGGCTGGCCCAGCTCCTCCAGCATCCAGTGTGCGATCTGCCCGCGGCTCATCGGGTTCGTCCAGAATTCGATCATGGGAAAATCCTCCAGCGCCGACCATGCGTCCCGCCGAGACGGTGAACAACCCCGCCGCATCATCGCTGCCGCCAAGGGAGTGTCAGCAGCAACGTGCTTTCCATCAGCGATCAGACCTCTCTGGCCAGCGCGCACAAGCCTGCTAGTCTGCCTGCATGCCAGCAGCTGCAATCGAGACAGCGCGGCCCGGGAGGACGGAATGAAACGTTTTGGCGCCTTGATGACCGCGCTCGCCCTGGCGCTCGCGCTTCCCGCCTGCACCTCCACTGCGCCCGCGGCCTCATCCGCTCAGGCCAGCGCCGAAATCCCGAAGATCGTCATCTATCATGCCGAGGGCCGCCGCTCGGAACGCGTGGTCTGGCTCTGCGAGGAACTTGGCATTCCCTACGAGCTGAAATTCCGCCGTGGCGATGTCGCGGGCTCGTTCGAGGACATCTTCGCCGTTAACCCCGGCATGCGCGTTGCGCCGACGGTATTCTACAATGGCGAGCTGCTGGTGGAATCCGGCGCCATCCTGCAATTCATCATGGATCGCAATGGCGGCGGACGCCTCATTCCCGCGGTGAACTCGCCGGACTATGCATCCTACCTCCGCTTCATGCACTACGCCGAGGGCACGCTCGCCTCGGACGTCGTCGCCGACTATCGCGTCGCCCGCGCCACCGACAACAAGGCCCCGCGCGGCGAAAAGGAAACCGACGGCCAGCGCGCCATGCGCTTTGCCGATGACTTCCTCGCGAAGCACGCATACTTCGCGGGGGCCGAATTCACGACGGCCGACATCATGATGGTGTTCCCGATCAGCTACGCCATCCGCATGAACGTGGCCGATCCCGCGAAGTATCCCAACATCGCCGCGTGGCAGAAGAAGGTGGAAGACCGTCCGGCCTTCAAGCGCATGCTCGCCATCGCCCGTCCCGATGGCCGCGTCGCCCCGCCACCATCGCTGGTTCTGCCGTAGACACCAAAAGCGGCCTGACTGTTTAGGCCAGCTCCTGCGAGAGGGCTGGTAAGATGATGGCGAGCATATTAAGTCCACCGCAGTCGCCATTCCCTCCCACGCCGCCGGAAAGAAGATAGACCATGCCGGCAGCCTCGATTGCTCAACCCGCGAATACGCGCGCCGCGCTGACCTTCCTCTTCATCGGCAATGTCATGATCGGCTCGGGCGTTCTCGCCCCGGCCGCCATGATCAACTCCATGACAGAAAGCCTGGCTGTCTCGACGGTGGATATCGGCGCGCTGATCGGCTGGGGCGCCGTCATCCTCTGCATCGGCGCGCCTGCCTTCGGCTTCTTCACCAACCGCGTCGACCGCCGCACGCTGCTGGCCGCCTCGCTGGTCCTCTACGCCGTAGGCCATGCCGCGTCCGCGTTCGCGCCGGACTACACGTCGCTCCTCGTCATCCGCCTCCTCATGATCAGCGGCGCCGCCATCTTCACGCCGCAGGCCGCCAGCGCCGTTGCCCTGATGGTCCCGGAGGATCGCCGCGCAAGCTCTGTCGCGGTCGTCTTCATGGGCTGGGCCGTCTCCGGCGCGGTCGTGATCCCGATCATGAGCATCCTGGCCGAGACACTCGACTGGCGCATCATCTATGCAGCCATCGCTGTTGGCTCAGCGTTGGCTACTGCTGGCGTGATGCTGGCGCTCCCGGCGCGCCTCTATCCCGCCCGCATGTCGCTCAGCGCGTGGGGCGAGGTGGTGACGAAACCCGCCATCCTGATTCTGCTGGCCGCGACCTCGCTGCAGATCATGGGACAGTTCACCCTCTATCCCTACCTCGCCGCCGAACTCCGCCGCGCCGCCCATGCCGATCCCTCCGGCGTCGCGCTCACCTTCGGCACGTACGGCGCTGCGGGGCTGATCGGCTCGATCATCGCCACGCGCGTCGTGGGGCGGATCGGCCCAGCTCGTACGCACATCACCTGCCTGTGCTTCATGGCGGCCGGCCTCGCCGGCTGGTCAGTCTTCTCCGGCACGCTGATGCTTGCCATCTCCAGCGTCTTCGTCTGGGGCCTCGGCTTCGGCGCGGGCGTAGCGATGCAGCAGGCGCGCCTGATCTCCGTCGCGCCCGCGCTGGCCTCGGCCTCGGTCGCACTGAACACGTCCGTGCTCTATCTCGGCCAGGCGGCTGGCGCCGCGATAGGCGGCAGTCTCATCTCGGCGAGCCATCCAGACCTGATGGCGCCCGCGGGCGTCGTGCTGATGCTCGCCGCGATCACGGCGTCATGGTGGGCGAACCGGAAGTTTGGGGCCTAAACCCGTTCCTTCGTCTTCGTAAACCGGATCGCTGGATTCTTTTCGGAGACGTAGCCGACATCCCACGCGTTCTTCGCGAGATACACCGGTGCGCCGTCGAGATCCTTGGCCACTGTGCCACGATTGGTCTCGAGGAACGTGTCCAGCTTCGCGCGATCGTCGCTGGACAGCCAGCGAGCGGCTGCCCACGGGCTCGTCTCGAACAGCACTTCGAGATTGTTCTCCGTCGCGATACGTTCAGCCATCACCTCGATCTGCAGCTGGCCCACCGCGCCGACGATCATGTCCGAGCCGATCTCCGGCGTGAACAGCTGTGTCACGCCCTCCTCGGCGAGACCTTCGAGCGCCTTGCGCAGGTGCTTCGATTTCATCGGATCCTTCGTGCGCACGCGGCGCAGGATTTCCGGCGCGAAGTTCGGGATGCCCTGGAACTGAACGGTGCCCGACTCCGACAAACCGTCGCCCACGCGCAACTGGCCATGGTTCGGAATGCCGATCACATCGCCGCCGAACGCCTCGTCCGCAATCTCGCGGTCCTGCGCCAGGAACATCACCGGCGAGGTGATGCCGAGCTGCTTGCCCGCCACCGTCTTCAGGCGCATGCCACGCTGGAACCGGCCGGACACCATGCGGAAGAACGCAATGCGGTCGCGGTGGTTGGGGTCCATGTTCGCCTGGATCTTGAACACGAAGCCGGTGACTTCCTTGTTGTCCGGGCCCACGGGTGCAGGGTTGCCCTTCACCCTGGCTTTCTGCACGCGAGGCGCGGGCGCTTCCTGCCAGATCGTATCCAGCAGTTCTTTCACGCCGAAATGGCGCAACGCCGAGCCGAACACGACGGGCGTCATGTGGCCTTCGCGATAGCTCTGGTGGTCGTACGGTTTGCAGACGCCCGCCGCCATCTCGGCCTGCTCTTCAAGCTCGGCCTGCTCGCCCGCGTCCATCATCTCGTCGAAGCGATCCTTGCCGACGCGCTCCGTCTTGAACTCAACCGAACCGTCATGCGCCACGAGACGCTGATAGGTGACGAACTCGCCATTGCGCAGGTCTTTCATCCCACGCAGGCGGTCGCCTGATCCTTGCGGCCAGTAGAGCGGCGAGGCGAACATCGCCAGCTTCTGCTCGATCTCGTCGAGCAGCTGGAACGGGTCCTGCGCCTCGCGGTCCATTTTATTGATGTAAGTGATGATCGGGATGTCGCGCAGGCGGCACACCTCGAACAGCTTCAGCGTCTGCGGCTCGATGCCCTTCGCGGCGTCCAGCACCATGATGGCGGAGTCCGCCGCCGTCAGCGTGCGATAGGTGTCTTCCGAGAAGTCCTCGTGGCCCGGCGTATCCAGCAGATTGAAGACGCAGTCCTGGTATTCGAACGTCATCACGGACGCCGAGACCGAGATGCCGCGATCCCGCTCGATCTTCATCCAGTCAGACGTCGTCCGGCGGCGCTCGCCGCGCGCTTTCACGGCGCCGGCCATGCGGATCGCGCCGCCCGCCAGCAGCAGGTTTTCCGTCAACGTCGTCTTGCCGGCGTCCGGGTGCGCGATAATCGCAAACGTGCGCCTGCGCGCCGCTTCTGCTTCAGGGGTAAGGGTCATGGGCGGGGGAATACAGGGGAGCGCCCGAAAGGTCTACACCCGCCAACGGCGGCTTGCGCCGGGTCCGATTTCGCCACAGCCTGCGCTAGCGGATAAGGGGTGTCGAATTGCGAATTCTGGCTGGAATTGCGTGCCTGGCTATCATCGTGGCATCCCCGACCGCGCTCGCCCAGTCCTACATATTCGACTGCTCCCCGGATGCCTGGATGCAGGCTGGCGTCGCCACCGCCATGACCCCGGAAGAGAAAGCGAATTGGCCCTATCGCCTGCAGATTTTTCTCGCTGGCAAGACCGGGAATGCCTGCGATCTCAAAGAGGACATAAGCGGCTGCATGGGCGGCCCGGTATGGTCGAGCAGCAAGAGCAATGACCAGACCACCATCGCCCTCGCGCGGTTTCGATCGAAGACAGCTGAACCGGACGGGCTCCTGATCACGCCAGCCAAAAACACGTTCTTTGGTAGCTTCGACGGCAAGGCTATTGCTGGTACATGCCGCATCCTTGATTTCGATGCCGTTGGAAACCCGGAATAGGGCATCGCGCCGAGCGAGGTCAGCATCATGAAACTCTTCTACTCCCCCACATCCCCCTACGCCCGCAAATGCCGCGCCGTCGCCATCGAGAAGGGGCTGGAGGCGCGGGTCGAGATCGTACCCGCCTCGCCCATGACCGATCCTGCCGCGCTGCATTCCGCCAACCCGCTCGGCAAGGTGCCTGCGCTTGTCCTTGCCGATGGGCGCTGCATCGTGGACAGCCCGGTGATCTGCGAGTTTCTCGATAGCTTGCCCGGCGCCGCCAAACTCATCCCACACCTCGACGCGGCCCGCATCGATTGCCGCACGCGGGAAGCGCTGGCCGACGGCATTTCGGACGCCGCGTTCTCGCGCACGATGGAACGCCTCCGCCCCGAGGCGCAACGCTCGTCGGAGTGGAACGCGCGCTGGACCAACGCCATCCGCCGCACCATCGCGCATTTCAATGCCGCGCTCGCCGACCGTCCGCACCCGGACGACGCCCAACCTGATCTGGGCGACATCGCGCTGGCCTGCGCCCTGTCCTATTTCGATTTCCGCCACGCCGACCTCGCCTGGGACCGCGAAGCCCCGGCGCTGCGTGTGTGGCTAACCGCCATCGAAAAGCGCCCCAGCCTCGCCACCACCGCCCCGCCACCGGCCTAGAATCCATGAAATTCCCTCCCGAATCCGGCTGTTGAGGCCCTCCGTTCAGCGGTCGTTCAGGTAGGAAACGCTCAATGGATGCGGGACTTCCGCACACCGGACTACACAGGGGACTACATCATGCCCGCTCGTCTTCTCGCCGTCGCCGGACTTGCCGCGCTCACCGCAGCCTGCGCCTCCAGCCCGCCCAACGCCGGCGGCATGCGCACCGTGGAGTATGATCCGGCCATGGTCGGCCCGGTCCAGGGCGTCGGCCTCGAAGGCCATGACATCGTGAACATGTCCGACCAGATGGTGCGCGACATGCTCGCCAACGAACGCATCGGCGGCAACGCCGCCAGCCCGCGCGTCGTCATTGATGCCGAATACTTCCACAACGAAAGCGCCCAGCGCATCAACCCCAGCATCTTCACCGACAACCTGCGTGTGAACCTGCAGCGCGCCGCCAACGGCCGCATCCGCTTCGTTTCGCGCGAGTCGTTCGACATGGTCGCCGGCGAACGCGACATGAAGCGCACAGGCGTGACGGATACAGGCACGCTGGTCGCCGCCAAGGCCCAACTCGGCGCCGACTATCGCCTGCGCGGCCGCATCACCTCCACCGAACAGATCCAGGCCAGTGCAGGCGTGATCCAGCGCTACAACCAGGTCGTGTTCGAGATGGTCGATCTCGAAAACAGCGAGATCATCTGGACGGGCATGTATAATGTCGCCCGCGCCGGCGCCGACGACGTCATCTATCGCTAGGCCACGGGGACGCGCGAATGGCGTACCGGCGCCTCGGATGGGGATCGGCATGCGCCGCAGTCAGCCTTGCGCTGGCGGCGTGCGGTACGGTTGACGACACCGTCAAGGTTCCGGTCGCCGAGATGGATCGCTGGCTGGCGGACAAGCCGGACGGCACGCATCACCTCTATGCTTCGGTTCTTGTCGGCGGCGCGCGCAATCGCGTGCTGACCCAGATGCGCGCCGGTCTTGCTGCGTTCGAAGCCGGCGCAGACACCATTGCCGCCGCCTCCTTCGACGACGCACTGAACCGCATCGAGACCGTCTACGCCGACAATCCCTCCGCCGCGAAGGCCCGCTCCACCTTCGTTCCGGAGCGCGGCAAGGACTTCAAGGGTGAGGCCTATGAGCGCGCGATGGCGTTCTACTATCGCGGCCTGATCTTCCTGGCCGAAGGCGACTACGGCAACGCTCGCGCCGTTTTCCAGGGCGGCCAGCTGCAGGACGCCTTTGCCGAGAACGAGCGCTACCAGTCCGACTTCGCCGTGCTCGACGTGCTCTCCGGCTGGGCCTCGCAGTGCGAAGGCAACAGCGTGCTCGCCCGCGAGTTCTATGGCCGCGCAACCGCCGCCCGCCCGGATATCTACATTCCGGCCCCGGAGGATCGCACGCTCGCCATCGCCGATATGGGCCTCGCGCCGGTTAAAGTGGGCGAGGGAGGCTATGGCGAATATCTCACCTACGCCGCGCCCGATCATGTTCCCGAATACTCGGTCGACTTCGTCGCCGACGGCGCAGTCTACCCCGCCAGCTTCGGCGAGGACGTGTTCTGGCAGGCCACCACGCGCGGCGGTCGCCAGGTCGACAAGATCCTCGCCGGCAAGGCGCAGTTCAAGGACACCACCGCTGTCGTCGGCCTCGTCTCGCTCCAGCTTGCAGACGCAGCGCTGGACGTCGCCGCGTGGAACTCGTGGGACGATTACTATGACGACGGCGACGATACCGACGCAGCCCTCGCCTGGGCCGCTGGCCTTGCGATCGTCGGCATCGGCTCGCTGATGATGTCGGACGCCGCAGCGCCCGAGGCCGACACGCGCTACTGGGACAATCTTCCTTCGCACATCGATTACACCAGCCTGCCCGCGGGTGTTTACCCGACGCAGGTGGTCTTCAAGGATTCCAGCGGCTCAACGCTCGGCGTCATGCCAACGCGCCTGCGCATGGAGCCGAAAGACAAGTGCGGCCTCGTCTACGTGAAATCGCGCCGCGCCGCCGAAATCCCGGCCGCGCCACCCAACGCCTCACTGGCCCGCCGCTAAGCCGCTATTGCTGCTTGAACGACCAGTAGATGTGCATGTCGTAATCCTTGCTCATGTCGTGCGATTTCTCGAACACGACGCGCGCGTATTCCGTCTCGCCGAAATCAACGAGCCCGGCGGACCGCCCCGCGATCGGCGCCTCGCCTTCGAAGCTGATCATGCGATAGCGGCCGTCGATGAAGGCCTCGCCAGTCCTGCGCTCGGTGTAGGTGTCCTTGGTGCACGCCCACAGCCCTTCGACAAAAAGGTTGGCCGCTTCGGAGCTCGACGACGTGCCGTCGCACCAGAGGTGATGATCCCAATAGTCCGAGATCGAATCGATCGCCTTGGCGGAACTCAGCTTGCATTCCTGGAAGCCATCGAGCATCGTCTTGAACGCGCGCGTGATCTCGTCCTTGTCGTCCTCGATCTGCGCGCCCTGCAGCACCTTGAGCTGCGGCAGGGTCTTGCTCATCAGTTCCGGCAATTGCTTGCACGCCGCCGTCTGCGCATGCGCGCCGGTAATCCCTGCCACCGCCAGCACGGCGCAGCAGACAACACCACGAAGTTTCATGAGCCCCTCCAGAATCCGTGCGTGGGATACTGCAAGCCGCAACGCCGCCGTCAACGACATCGCGCAGGGATGGGCTACTCCTTGACCGGCTCTGTCAGGAAATGCCGCCCGTCCCGGTCCTCGATCTCCACCACCCAGAGATCCCGGTCGTTCTTCAGCCGCCGCGCGATGGTCTCGTCGGCCGCCCGTTCGTCCTCTGCCGGTAACCTTTCAAAGCTCGAGGGTCCTTCCGGGTTGAAAGCCGGCGCATAGAGCTGTGCCTCGCCGCGCGCCCGCGTGACCTTGATCAGCACATCGCCCCGGTCCTCGTCCCCGCGATGCACGATTGTGGCAAACGCCCCGCCGGTCGTGGCGCGGCGCAAAAGGGCCGAAACCCAGAGGTTGGCGGGAATCTCGCGAGGCATGGAACCCTTTACCACAAATCCGCAGGCTGGCGCCCGCTTTGCAGACCTTTTGGGGAACCCGCGTAAACGATTTGGGCAAGCCGATGCTCGAAACTGCAACCCTGATTGCCACACAGCCGACGGCCGAGGCCGCGCGCATGGGCGTTTACGTGCTGGCGGCCCTCGTCGGCCTGCTGGTCTGCGGCTTCGTTTCGGTGGCCAAGGAACTGCGCGAAGAGCGCGCCGCCCGGCCGTAAACCCATCTTAAATCGGGCCACCCTATCGTGGCGGCCATGCTGGTGCGTTCCGCCCTCCTTGCTGCTTTCGTCGCCCTCGTGGTTCCCGCCGCGGTTGCAGACAATGCTGGTTTGCGCCGTACCTGGCTCGAGCGGGTGGCGATCAATGCCGCAGACGAGACCTGCCACCTGTTCAACCCCGGCGAAAAGCTCGCCCTGCGGTCCGGCATCTACCAGGCCGAAGGCGAGTTGCTCCGCAACGGTGAAAGCGCCAGCGAGATGCGCCGCCTCTCCGCCGAGGTGACCGCGCATGCCGGATCGATGGGATGCGGCCATCCCGACATCGTGTCTGTCGCTGCAACTGTTCGTAACGCTTATCGCCAGTTCGCCAAGACGAGTTACATTGAGTATCCCACTCCGCGTTCCATTTGGGGCGCCTCGCGGTCTGTTCATGACAAGTGGGCAATCAACCAGGTTGAGAAGACGTCGGGGCTGATCTTTGGCCTGCGCCGCGTACCGGGGCAGGCGGACGCTGTTCGCCTCGCCGTCGCCATGCGGGCGCAGGGCGTCACACCGGCTTCCGCGCAACTCGTGTTCCGCGATGCCGAAAAGATGCCCGAACCCTGGCTCGGCTCGCTGTCAGGCAAAGGCGGCAAGCTCGCCCCGCCCCTGCGCTCCGTTTCCCGCACCGTCTGGGCCGGCAAGGTGATGAGCGCCAAGGACGAAGTCGGCAATGCGATCTGGGTCTTCGCGTTCGACGCCTCCGCCATCGACGGCCTCGAACTGCTCGATCCGCGTGAGGCGGTGCAGGTGAGGCTGCTGCCCGCCGCGCGCGCCAAGGACCAGACACCGAAGGAAATCACCTTCGAACTCGGCGACTTCCGTTCCGCCCGCGCCTTCTCGATGATCCCGGTCGAAACCGCGCCGGCGCCGCAACAAACCGCAGACGCCCACTGAACTCGCCCTTGCGCCCGCCCTGAACGCAGGCGCAGTATCCTCGCCTACCCGAGCATGAGTCAGTACCGATGGCCGACATCGTCAACCTGAACGACCGCCGCAAGCGCAAGGCGCGCGAGCAGAAGGACATCGACGCCTCTGCCAAGCGCCTGATGTTCGGCCGCACCAAGGGCGAGAAGCAGCGCGACGCCAAGGAAAAGGATACCAACGTCCGCAAGCTCGACGGCGCCCGTCGCGAGCGCGACGACGACAAGCCGTAAGCTAGAACCGTCCCTGCGCGCGATAGGCGGCGATGAACGGCGCGTAGTCCAGAGCCTGCCGCTCCGCCCGCAACCCGCCCTCGATGAACGTCACCCATGGCTGCGCGCTGCTGGTGAACGTGTCGCCGACCGGTTGCACCCAGCTGGTGTCATCCAGCGTGCCCGCGCGCAGGCTGTAGACGCCGGTCGAGGGGTCACCCCCGTTCACGATGCGTGTGCCGCACGCACCGCAGAACAGGCCGCACCGTGTCGTGCCAGTGTCTGACACCCACTCCACCCGCGCCGGCTCACCCGTGGTGAACCGCAACGCTGCTTCAGCGACGATCACAGATGTATTGAACGCCGCGCCGCTGATCTTCTGGCAGTTCGTGCAGTGACAATTATAGATCATCACCGGCGGCATGCTCATCTCATAGCGCAGCGCGCCACACATGCACCCACCCTTCAAAGGCAACCCGACCATTCCAGCCTCCCGGCTTTGTCCGAACATCAGTCACCTTCGCACGCTCCACCGCCAGAACGTGTCAGCATTCACGCCGGCCCGCGCGGCCCCACGCTCAACGCCAATATGCGGCTGATCTCGCGCACCGGGCGGCCGCTTTCCTCGCGCCACGCGTTGAACGCCGCCTGAACTGCCGCAAGATCCTTCTTGCTGGTCGGGTCTTTCGCCACCACGCCCTCGCGGATCAGCGCCTTCACGACATCGCCCGACAGGATGAACGCATCCCATCCCTCGAAGCGCAGGAA
>JAOATF010000104.1:2541-13230 GCA_030158285.1 Hyphomonadaceae bacterium | reverse complement strand
GGCATCACCGTCACCAACACGCCGGGCGTGCTGACGGAAGACACCGCCGACATGACGATGGCGCTCATCCTGTCTGTGCCGCGCCGCATCGTCGATGGCGTCTCGGCCATGCAGTCGGGCCAGTTCACCGGCTGGTCGCCGACCTGGATGCTGGGCCGCCGTATCTACGGCAAGCGTCTCGGCATCATCGGCATGGGCCGCATCGGCACCGCCGTCGCCCGCCGCGCCAAGGCCTTCGGCCTGCAGATCCACTATCACAACCGCAAGCCGGTCCGTCAGGCTGTCTCCGAAGAGCTTGAGGCCACCTACTGGGAAAGCCTCGACCAGATGCTGGCGCGGATGGACATCGTCTCCATCAACTGCCCGCACACGCCGGCCACCTTCCACCTGCTCAGAGCCCGCCGCATCAAGCTGATGAAGCCGGACGCCTATCTGGTGAACACGGCGCGCGGCGAGGTGATCGACGAAGCCGCCCTCATCCGCTCGCTCGAAGCCGGCGAGATCGCGGGCGCCGGCCTCGACGTGTTCGAGAACGAGCCCAATGTGAACCCGCGCCTCAAGGCGCTGCGCAATGTGGTGCTCTTGCCCCACATGTCGTCGGCCACGCTCGAGGGCCGCGTCGACATGGGCGAGAAGGTGATCATCAACATCAAGACCTTCGCCGACGGCCACAAGCCACCGGATCGCGTCATTCCCGCGATGCTCTAGGGCTTGTTGCGTTTCAGGGGGGGACGGGATGTTCACGGGCAGGGCGCTCTTCGCCGTAATCGTCTGCATCGCCGCTTCCGCCTGCGCCAGCCTTGAGGAAAGCCCCGCCTTCCGGATCGCGCTCGACCAGTGCCGCAATGACCAGGACCGCTATTCGGCTGACGTGCAGATCAAGGCCTGCACCGAAGTGCTCGACAGCCCGGCGCGCTATACCGACGACATGCACTGGCTCTATGCCGACCGCGCCAGGGCTTACGCCAGCCGCCGTGACTATGCGCTGGCGCTCGCCGACTATGAGAAGGCGCTCTTTGAATCGCCCGGCAATGAAGCGCTGATCTTTGGCCGCGGCGTCGTGCAGGAGAAGATGGGCGACCGCAAGGCTGCCCTCGCCAGCTATGACGAGGCGATCCAGATCCAGCCGCGGTTCGATTCGCTCTACTACGGTCGCGGCCGCTTCCTGCTCGCCGAAGGCAAGCGCGATCTCGCCATCGCCGATTTCGACGAGGCGCTACGCCTCGACCCGACCAATCTGGATGCCCGTGTCGCCCGCGCCCGGGCCTATGTCGGCAAGCAGGTCTATGGCGTCGCCATCAAGGATCTCGACATCGTTCTGCGCCAGTCGCCCGACGATGTCGAAGCCCTGTGGTGGCGTGGCCGCGCCTACTATGGCGCCCGCGACGACGCCTCCGCCGCCGCCGACTTCACCACCGCCATGCGCCTCCGGCCTGCGTTGACGGCAACCGGTCTCAACTGGCGCGGCCGTGCCTATCTTCGCCAGAAGAACGTCGATGGCGCCCTTGCCGATCTCGACGAAGCGGCGCGGCTGGCGCCCGACCGCGCGATCCACGCGTCCTACCAGTGCTACGGCCGCATGGTCTCCAACCGCGAACTCGATGTCGGGCTGGCCGCCTGCAAGAAGGCGCTTGAACTGGACCCCACCTACGCCATCGCCACCTTCGTCTCCGGCGCCATCCTGCTGAAGCAGGGCGACGCGACGGCTGCCGAGCGCGAGTTCGATGCCTGCGCCAAATCCGAAGCGCCGAAGTCCGCTGCCAGCGAGGATGAAGCCGGCGCGGCTGATGATGCTGACTGGGGCAGCACCGGCGTCTGCCTCTATGGCCGGGGGCTTGCCCGGCTGCGGCTGGCCGGAACGGACGGCGCCAAACGCGCCGACATCGCCCGCGAGATGCTCGTCGCGCTGGCAGCGGCGCCTGAAGCTGCAGGGATTTTCGCCGGTTTCGGGCTTGAACCTGACCGCTGAACGGCCTGTTCCGCTTCCGGTCATCTGCGCATTGCTGTAGTCCCGCCATGCTTTGGGCGCCGTGGCCTGTCACGGTTTACGCGGCGGGCAACTCCCTTCAGCCCGCGAAATGAACGGGTGGAGTTTCATGCGTCTCGTCGCATCGGCAGTGCTGGCCGCTGTTATTGCTGCTGGCGGCATCGCCTTGGCGCCGGTGTCGGGGGCGCAGGTGTCGGGGGCGCAAGTCACCGGATCGCCCGCCGCGGTCGCGCGTGGCACGTACACGGTCGAACCCTTCACCCCGACGGCCGCCATCACCATCCAGGGCACAGGCGTGCGCCTGCGCGCCGAACCCTTCGCCGCCAAGGACACGCCCGTCCTCTCGTCGGGCAGCACCGGCATGCAGCTGACCGTTGTTGGCATCGCGCGCCAGCCGGACTGGAACTGGTATCAGGTCGTCCTCCGCAACGGACAGAAAGCCTTCATCCGCTCCGACCTCACGTCTGCGCCTTCGCGCGGCCAGGGCGGGCCCACCATCCCGACGCCGGTCATCAACACGCCCGCCGTGCTGCCGCAGCAACCCCTGCCGCCGGTCCCATCGAAGCCGGTGAACTCCGGCGCGATCTCGCTCACGCCGACGACGCCTCTCGTTGTGCCTCCTGTCACCCCGTCGGCGCCGGCTGACAACGGCCTGCTCTCCATCTCGCCGAGCGCCCCCGCGCCGCGCTTCACCGATCCCGCTGCCGCGACCGCCGCGCCGACGCCGATCACCGCCGCAACGGTCCCCTCGACCATGGCCAATCTCGGCGTCGCCGAGCAGATCCGCGCCCAGCTCAACGTCAACCGGTGCTGGACGGATTCGTCCTCGATGATGGACGCCCAGCGCCTCAAGGCGGCCTTCGGCGTCACTTTCGGTCCCGATGGCCGCTTCGCCGCCGAGCCGCGCCTGATCACGCCTGCGGCCGAGCCCTCCAACGATCCGGCGATGATGGTCTTCCTCGCCAAGGCCCGCGCCGCTATGCGCACCTGCAACACGCTGGGCTTCTACGTGCCGCCCGCCTACTATTCCGGCGATACCCGCGAACTCGTCCTCGAATTCTCCGCCCGCTGACGACACGCCAGTCCTGCCAAGCTGCAGGCTGGCGTTCCGCTTCCGCATCATTCAAGCTGCACTCAGCCGGGCCGGGGCACGCTCCGGGCGACTAAGCTTGAGGGTGGAACGATGAAACAACGCCTGACACTTGCCATCGCTGTAGCCGCGCTTGCGCTCTCCGCCTGCGCCACCGCCGAAGGGTATCGCCAGCGCATGAGCCTGCTGCAGGGCGCACCCACTGACGCCATCCTGGTCGACTGGGGCGCGCCACAGAACCGCACGCCCATGTCCAATGGCAATGAGCTGTGGAGCTACACCAAGACCACGGTCGACGAGCAGGCCGGCTACTGGCGCGACCAGACGCGCGAAGTGAAGCGCCGCGTTACCGACAAGGACGGCAAGGAGCGCGAGGAAACGATCACCGAGACCTTCCCTGTCTGGCAGCCGCCGCGGGTCTACCGTTCGACCTGCACCACGCGCTTCGTCATGTCCGCCGGCCGCGTCGCCGACGTCTCCTTCGACGGCGACGGCTGCGTGGCGGAAGAACTTCAATAGCCTTGCCGCCACGAAAGCCGGCCGCCGACGATTTCGCTTGAACTCCCGCCCGGGCAGGGCTCTCCTGCCCGACTTGGGAGGATCCTCATGAAAAAGCTGGCAATCAGCCTCATGGCCGCGACGCTGCTCGCGCCTGCGGCGTTGGCGCAGGGCACGCTGCCGGGCCCCAAGACGGTCGATCTGGGCTCGGGCCTCCACGTCATCATTGGCTCGGGTGGCAATATCGGTCTTTCGGCGGGCGCAGACGGCGTCTTCGTCATCGACGACCAGTATCCCGCCAGCGCCCCCGCCAATCTCGAGAAGATCAAGGCCATCGCCGGCGCCGCACCGGATTATCTCGTCAACACGCACTGGCACGCCGACCATGCCGGCGGAAACACCGCCTTCGGCACAGCCGGCGCGATGATCTTCGCCCACGAGAATGTCCGCAAACGCCTGACCGCCGAAGTCCCCTCCACCGGCATCGACGGCAAGGCATGGGTCGCAGCCCCTCACATCGCCCTGCCGGTCATCACCTTCACCGAAGGCGCCGACTTCCACCTCAATGACGAAACCATCCGCGTCGTGCATGTGAAGGCGTCTCACACCGATGGTGACGCCATGGTCTGGTTCGTCGAGCCCAACGTGCTGCACATGGGCGATCTCTTCTTCAATGGCGTCTACCCGGTGATCGACCTGCGCTCCGGCGGCTCGGTGCGCGGCTATCTCGACGTGATGAAGGAGACGCTGGCCAAGGTGGATGACAAGACGAAGATCATCCCCGGCCATGGCGATGTCGGCACGAAGGCCGATCTCGCAAAACAGATCGCCATGCTGGATGGCGCCGTGAAAGCCGTCGATGCGCTGGTCAAGAAGAAGCGCACGCTCGAACAGGTGATCGCCGCCCGCCCGCTGAAGCCCTGGGCCAATTACGCGTGGAGCTTCATCAGCGAAGAGAGCTTTACGACCACGCTCTACAACGGCCTGAAACAATAAGGAGGGCGATCGCCATGCAAAAGCTCATCACCACTGCTGCCGTCCTCGCGCTCGCCGCCTGCACCACAACGCCGGCCGCTGAAACGCCGGTCGTCGTTGCCGATGCTGCGCCCGTCGCAGCGCCTCCCGCACCACCGCCTCCGCCGCCACCCGCTCCCAACAGCCAGGCCGTCGGTCGCGTGGTCGATCTCGGCAGCGGCATCTCCATGCTGATGGGTCAGGGCGGCAATCTCGGTCTCAGCGTCGGCGAAGACGGCGTCTTCCTGATCGACGACCAGTACGCCACCAACGCCGTCCCCAACCTCGCGAAGATCGAGGAGCTGGCGAAGGGCAAGCCGAAATTCCTCGTCAACACGCACTGGCATTTCGACCATGCCGGCGGCAACGAAGTCTTCGGCAAGGCTGGCGCGACCATCTTCGCCAGCGAGAATGTCCGCAAGCGTCTCACCGGCGAAACCCCGTCCACCTCGCGCGGCGCGCCTGCCGTGCCTGCGCCGAAAATTGCGCTGCCCGTGGTCACCTTCACCAACGGCATCGACTTCCACCTCAACGGACAGACCATCCGCGCCATCAACGCGCCTGCGCCCGCCCACACCGATGGCGACACGATGATCTACTTCGTGCAGGCCGACGTGCTGCATCTTGGCGACACCTACATGAAGGACCGCTATCCCTTCGTGGATACCGGCTCGGGCGGCACGCAGCTCGGCTTCATCAAGGCGCTCACGAAAGCGCTGGAAGTCACCGGCCCCAACACCCGCTACATCCCCGGCCATGGCGAGCTTGCCAACCGTGCCGACATCGAGGCCGCGCTCGCCATGCACACGGGCGCCCGCGCTGCCGTGGAGGCGCTGGTGAAGCAGGGCAAGACGCTGGAAGAAACCGTCGCCGCCAAACCGCTCGCCCAGTGGACGCCCCGCTTTGGCGCTGGCGGGTTCATCAACGACGACGCGTACACAACGGTGATCTACAACGAGCTCAAGAAGTAGCGCTCAATCACCGCACACGACGCACGCGGGGTCCGCCTTCAGCGACACGGTACGGCTGTCACCTGACAGCCCATCGAACAGCCACAGCTTGCCGGCGAGCGATTGTCCCGCGCCGGTAATCTCCTTCACCGTCTCCAGCGCCATCCGCGCGCCGATGAAACCCGTCAGCGGACCCACCACGCCCACCATCGCGCACGTCTCTTCTGCCTCCGGCATCTCCGAGACCAGGCAGCGATAGCAGGGCAGACGCTCGGCAATTGGTTTGCCTTTGGTCGCGCCCGACTTGAACACGGATACCTGCGCGCTCCACCGCCCCACCGCGCCGGAGATCAGCGGCGGCCCAAACGTGTGGCACATCTCGTTGACCAGAAACCGCGTCGCGAAATTGTCCGTGCCATCCACGACAAAGTCCGCGCCCGCAATCAGCTGCTTCGCAGTCTCCGCTGTCAGCCGCGTGGCGTCGATCGACACTTTCACATGCGGATTGATCGCCAGCAGCTTCTCGCGCGCCACTTCAACCTTGGGCTTCCCGATATCCGGCGTCGCAAACAGCACCTGCCGCTGCAGGTTCGACAGCGACACCACATCATCGTCGATCACGCGAATCGCGCCCACGCCCGCCGCCGCCAGGTACAGCGCCGCCGGCCCGCCCAGCGCCCCGGCGCCCACAATCACCACATAGGCCGCCTGCAGGTCGGTCTGCCCCGGCCCGCCGATCTCGCGCAGCATGATATGCCGGGCGTAGCGTTCCACTTCCTGGGGCGTTAGACTCATGGCCGATCCATCCTTGTTGGAGCAGAAATCATGGCCCGCCCGGCAGTTCAATGGTGGCGCTCGGGGCGTGGTTCCGCCAGTTGAGCGCCGAGCCCACCTCAAACGTCTACCAGCCCCTGATCGAGGAGATCGTGGCCGGACGGCGCAACGTCTTCCTCACCGGCCGCGCCGGCACGGGCAAGACGACGCTGCTGCGCCAGCTGATCTTCAACTCGCTGGACAAGGCCATCGTGCTCGCGCCCACGGGCCTTGCCGCCGTCAATGTCGGCGGCCAGACGATCCATTCCTTTTTCAACTTCCCGCCCCGCCTGCTCGATGCGGGCGACGCCCGCAAGATCCGCAACCAGCGCGTGGTGAAAGCCATCGAGACCATGGTGATCGACGAGGTCTCCATGGTCCGCGCCGACATGATGCAGGCGATCGACAATTCGCTCCGGCTCAACCGCGCCAACCGCGCGCCCTTCGGCGGCGTCCGCATGATCCTCTCGGGCGACCTGCACCAGCTCCCTCCGGTGGTGGAGGGCGAGGTCGAACACATCCTGCAGGAAAGCTATGGCGGTCCGTGGTTCTTCAAGGCGCCCGGCTTCCAGGCCGCGCAATTCCGGCTCGCCGCGCTGAAGCGCATTTTCAGGCAGGAAGACGAGAGCTTCATCCGCATCCTCAACGGCTTGCGCAATGCGCGCCTCTCGGTCGAGGATCAGGCGCTGCTGAAAACACGCGTCTCCCCGCGCTCGCCCGCCGAGGCCAGCGTCACGCACGTTGTCCTCACGCCCAACAACGCCGCCGCCTGGCGCATCAACCAGATGCGCCTCGCCGAACTTCCCGGCCCCGCGCGCAACTACTCCGCCACCCTCGAAGGCAATTTCGAAGCGAAGGCCTTCCCCACCGAAGAAGTGCTCGAGCTGAAAGCCGGCGCCCGCGTCATGATGATCCGCAACGATCCGCAGGGCAGGTGGGTCAACGGCTCGCTCGGCGTGGTGCAGGGCCTCGGCGAGAGCGACGCCTATGTGAAGATCAACGGCGAATCCCATCGCGTCTCACAGCAAGCATGGGAAAAATTCCGCTACGAGTTCGACGCGACATCGAAATCCGTCTCGCGCTCCGTCGTCGGCTCGTTCAAGCAGCTCCCGCTGCGCCTCGCCTACGCCACCACGATCCACAAATCGCAGGGCATGACGCTGGATAAAGTCTATATCGATTTCGACCGCGGCATGTTCGCCCACGGCCAGGCCTACGTCGCCTTCTCCCGCTGCCGTTCCCTCGAAGGCCTCGAACTCTCCCGCGAACTCCGCCCCCGCGACATCATCATCGACCGCACCGCCTTCGACTTCGGCAAGCTCGATACGGTCAGCGACACCGAGCACTTCCTGCTCGCCGACATGCCGAAGCCGAGTCTTGAATTGAAAGGCTAGCAGGCGCGCCTGTCGGTCAACGCGAAGGCGCTCAGCGCAAGCACCGGAAACGAATCCGACCACTGATCCGAACTCACCGCCGTGCCCATCACTGGGCAGGTCGGCAGGTGCGTCGCCTCCGCCGCCACCACATCGTCCACTGCCTTCACCGGATCAGCGCGATACAGTAGCGACGCTTCCAGCCCGCTATTGAACTCCAGCAGCGTCCCCAGCTCCGGATTGAACGTCATCGCCACCGCCACCTGACCCGCATTCCGCGGCACCGGCGCATGCGGATCATCGCTCACGCTGACAATCTTCGCCTTGGCGCCCTCAGGCGCAAAGATCACCGTCATCCCCGGCGCCATCACGAACGCCTCCACGGTCTCGCCAGCTACCGGCATCACCGCCTTCGCTTGCGCGACTGCAGGTGAGGCGAGGGCAGAGGCCAGAACAAACGCAGCGAGAATTTTCATGGGCGCAGCGTGACGGAAAACCCGACCCGCGCCAAGCGTCTCGGGCAGCCTTACCGTCCCGTCGATCCGAACCCGCCCACGCCACGCGCCGTCTCGTCCAGCGTCTCCACGCGCACCAGCTCCGCCCGCGTCACCGGCGCGATCACCATCTGCGCAATCCGCTCGCCACGCTTGATGACGAACGGCTCCTGCCCGAGATTGATCAGGATCACCTTCACCTCGCCGCGATAATCCGCATCGATCGTTCCCGGCGAGTTGAGGCAGGTAATGCCATGCTTCGCCGCCAGCCCAGAGCGCGGCCGCACCTGCGCCTCGTGCAGCGGCGGCAGCGCAAGCGTCAGCCCCGTCGGAACCATCGCCCGCTCGCCCGGCTTCAGCGTCACCGGCGCGTCATCAGCAACCGCCGCGCGCAGGTCCATCCCCGCCGCATCCGCCGTCTCATAAGCCGGCATCTGCAGCCCCTCGAAATGCGGCAGAGGTACAACGCGGATAGTGACGGTCATGAGTAGCTCCAGCTTGTCATCCCGGCCGAAGCGCAAAGCGCGAAGAGCCGGGACCCATTTAACCGCGAGCACGCGCCCAGCGAAATGGGTCGCGGATAACGCCGCGCGTTTCAGGGATGACAAGCTGTGAGTTAAGCCTCGACATCCGCCGCAAAGCGCAGCTCTCTGCGCGGGCGCACCGTATTCGTCACGTCCATATATGTCGGGTGCTTCTTGTACGCATGCAGCGCGTCGATGTCCGGAAACTCGGCATAGACCACGATGTCGATCTCGTTGCCGAACAGGTCGGCCTTCCGGTTCTGCGTCACGTCAAAGAGCGTCGAACCGGGGATCGTGCCCAGCCGCTTCAGATGGCCGATGATGTCCTGCGCCTCGCGCGGGTCCTTCAGCGTGAAGAAGACGATGTGACGGATCATGCAGGGGATTTAGGCCCTGCGCGGCCCGGCGCCCACCACGCGGCCCCGCGCTATTCCGCCGCGCTGCTTTCGGGGTCGAAAAAGTGCGCCGCGATCCGATCCGCCAGCTTCAGCGCCACTTCGGCCTTGGCCATGCGCGGCCAGCGTTCCGTGCCCGCTTTGGAGACGAGCAGCACTTCATTGTCTGTACCGCCCATTACATCGCCCGAAACATCGTTGGCGATCACCCAGTCGGCGCCCTTGCGGGTCAGCTTGCCCTTGGCGTGCTTCTCCACATCGTTCGTCTCGGCCGCAAACCCGATCACCAGGCGCGGACGATCCTTCTTCCGTGTGCCGATGGATTTGAGGATGTCCGGATTCTCGACCAGCTGCAGCGCGACCTTCTCTTCAGTCCCTCCCTTCAGCTTCAGCTTGCCCTGCGCCCGCGTCGCCGGCCGCCAGTCCGCCACCGCTGCAACGCCAACAAAGATGTCCGCCGGCAACTGAGACTTTGCGGCGTCATTCATCTCCACCGCCGTCTCGACACGGATCGCCGTCACGCCATCCGGGATCGGCAGCTGCGTCGGCCCCGTCACCAACCGCACATCCGCGCCCAACCGCGCCAGAGCTTCCGCAATCGCATAGCCCTGCTTGCCCGAGGAGTGGTTGGAGATGAACCGCACAGGGTCCAGCGGCTCACGCGTCGGCCCCGCCGTGATCACCGCGCGAAAGCCTTCCAGCGGACCAATGCCTGTCGGCCCAGACAGCATCGCGCGGATCTGCTTCGCGATCGCTTCCGGCTCCGGCAAGCGGCCCGGCCCGAACTCGCCACACGCCATCGGCCCCACATCGGGCTCCATCACGGTGACGCCATCGGCGCGCAGCTGAGCGACATTCCGCTTCGTCGCAGCATGGCTCCACATACGCACATTCATCGCCGGCGCCATCAGCACGGGCTTGTCCGTCGCAAGCAGCGCGGTCGATGCCAGATCATTGGCCAGGCCATTCGCCGCCTTCGCCATCAGGTCCGCCGTCGCCGGCGACACGACAACAAGGTCCGCCGAACGCGACAGTTCGATATGCCCCATCTCCGCTTCGTCGGTGAGGCTGAACAGTTCCTGGTAAACCTTGTCGCCCGACAGCGCGGCCAGCGACAGCGGCGTCACGAACTCCGCGCCCGCCTTGGTCAGGATAACGCGCGCGCCAATGCCGTCCTTCGCCAGAAGCCTGATCAGCTCCAGCGACTTGTAGGCTGCGATGCCGCCGCCCACGATCAGAAGGATGCGCTTGCCGTCCACGCGACGCACTCCGGAAATTCCAGACCCATACATAGGAAATCCTGGTCAGGATTGCACCAAGGCTCGCCTGCCGATCCTCCCGTTTGCGTAAAGGACTCAGCAAGGAGTTGGGCCAAAGCCGCCTTCCGTCTACATATCCCTGCATGAGCAAGGCCTTCACAAAGGAAAGCGACAGCGACGGGGCGACCGAAATCCCCGATCGCGAGATTTCGCCCGTCCCCAATCTCGTGACGCCCGAAGGCCTCAGCCAGATCGACGCCGCCATCGACACGCACAGCGCCGCCCACGCCTC
>JAOATF010000104.1:0-2441 GCA_030158285.1 Hyphomonadaceae bacterium | reverse complement strand
CGTCGGCGAAGAGATCGCAGCTGGCGCCACCGAGGCGACCATCACCGCGATTTCGATCTAGGCCTGGTTGCTTTTCATCCCCGCGAAGAACGCCTGCGCCGCCGCGCTGTCGCCGGTGATCTCACCCGGCACGTCCTCGCAGAACTCCACCCAGCTGATCTTGCCCTCCAGCCCGTACTGGATCTCGATGTCGGCGCGTTCCGGGTCGTCCAGCGATCCGATGGTCACATAGATGCGCGCCTCGGGCGTGTTGTACGCGAAGGTCAGCGGCGTGCCGCAATCGCGGCAAAACCCGCGCGTGGCGAGATTAGACGAGGCAAAAAACGCAGGCATCCCTTGCGTCCATTCAAGGGACGATTTCGCGCAACCGGCTAGCGCAGCGAAAACGCCACCCGTTGCTTTCTGGCACATGCGGCAATGGCAGGTGTGTGGCTTCTCCACACGCGCCACGTGCATCGCGTACCGAACCCGGCCGCACTGGCAGCCGCCTGTGATGGGGACCATTGAAACACCGAAAGATTCAACCCGTCGGTAACTCTGCCATGCGATTAACCACCCTTACAGGGCGGAAAATTCATGGCAGGTCAGAGGCCGTGGACTGTTCTGGGCGGTTGGCGCTGGCGCCTGCGTGTGCTGGCATGCCTTTCGAAGGGACTTGGGCCATGTTCTTCCGTGGCAAGATAAAACCGGCAACCCTCGTCCACACGCTTGTTGGCGAGTGGAGGGCCGAGACTCTGTCCGGAGACGTGAAGGGCGAGATCACCGCCATCTTCAATTCCGACGGCTCCTACCTGACGCGGAACCAGATGGCGATCCGCGGCGTGCCCGCAGATCCGGTCACGCAGACCGGACGCTACCGGATCGAACCAATCGACAAGCAGCGCTTCAAGCTGTTCACCATCGACGAGAACGGCCAGCCGCATTCGACCACGACGCGCTCGTTCGTGAACTCGAACACCATGATCAACGAAGTCGGCCGGATCACCTTCACGCGCGTCGACAACACCGATCACCCCTTCAACTGACGCCCTTCAACTGACGCACTGGCGGCTGATACTGACCTGCCGCCTTGCGCTCGGGCCGGGGCAGGGCTCAGATGCGCCCCGAGGCGGCCACCCATGATGCCGCCCACCGGGGAGACCATCATGAAATCCATCATCGCCGCCGCCTGTACTGCCGCCTGCCTCTGCGCAGCCGGCCTCGCCATCCAGCCTGCAGCCTTCGCCCAGAAAACCGAGGCCGGCGAAACCGGCATCACTGTTCGCTCCGTCCGTATCCTCGCCACCGATGTCGATGCCCTCGCCAAATTCTACGCGCAGGCTTTCGGCATGTCGGAAACGCGCCGGCCCGTGCAGTCGGCCACCTTCAACGAAGTCGTTCTCAATTCCGGCTCCACGCCCGCGCTGGCGAAAGCCTCGACCGCCACCCCCATCGTGATCGCCACGCGCGGCAAGGACATGCCGGCCGGCGCCATGGCGTCCCTCATCCTCGAAGTGCCCGACATGGACGCCGCCATTGCCCGCGCCACCGCCGCCGGCGCAAAACTCATGCGCCCCGTCGCCAAATCCGGCGAAGGCCTCTCCTACGCCTTCCTCACCGACCCCGACGGCAACCAGATCGAGCTGCTGTTGCGACGCTAGTTCGCGAGGGGGGTCAGGCGCGCCACAAGACGCGTCTCCTCGTCCCGTAACCTGTTGAGAGTCCTCAGCTCGCGCGAGCTGACCGCCTGCTGCACGGGCTTCACCAGCCGCGCTTCAATAAGCCGTATCGCCTGGCGCACATGCGCCAGCGCCTCTGCGTCCGACAATCCGGTCATGGTCCCAACCCAAATACCTGCAGCGTATACTCACCCGGATTCGGGCAAGACCGTGGCAAGGGGACGGGTAGGGGCTCCCGTTCGCGTCAAACATAGCCTATCTACTCTGCACCTGATCCCCGGCCGCACATCAAATGTGGAGACGCACATGCGCGATTACCTGAAATTCTACATCAACGGCGAATGGGTCGATCCCGTCACCCCGCGCGTGCTGGAAGTGCAGAACCCCGCCAACGAGGAAAACTACGCCCGCATCTCCATCGGCTCGAAAGCCGACGTGGATAAGGCCGTCGCCGCCGCCAAGGCTGCTTTCCCGGCCTTCTCCACCACCACGAAGGAATACCGCGCCGAACTGCTCGACAAGATCATCGCGGCCTATTCCAAACGCCTCGGCGACATCGCCGGCGCGATCACCGAAGAGATGGGCGCACCGGGCTGGCTCGCACAGGCCGCTCACGCGCCGTCCGGCCTCGGCCACCTCATGCAGGCCGCTGCCTACCTGCGCACCTTCGAGTTCGAAGAGCGTCGCGGCAAGCACCTCATCCGCAAGGAAGCCATCGGCGTCTGCGCCTTCATCACGCCGTGGAACTGGCCGCAGAACCAGATCGCCTGCAAGGTCGCGCCC
>JAOATF010000103.1 GCA_030158285.1 Hyphomonadaceae bacterium | reverse complement strand
CCCCGCGGTCTGCGCTTTTGTTTTACATGAAGCTGTAGGGCTCGATATCGAGCGCGAGACGCACGGCGGATGACAGCTTCACGCGCTCCTTCCAGGCCGCAAGGAAAGCCGACAGGTCGACATTGCGATCCGAGCGGATCAGGAAGCGCCGGCGATGCCGCCCGCGGAGAATAGTGATCGGCGCTGGCGCCGGCCCCCAGACGTCGATGCCGCTGGTGTTCGGTTGCCCATTCGAGAACGCGAGGGCGGCTTCATCGACCTGCTCGGCGCTTGGCGCGGAAATGATCACCGCGCCGAGACGGCCGAATGGCGGCAGGCCGACCAGCCGGCGCTGGTCCAGCTCGTGCGCGACGAAAGCGTCACGGTCGCCTGCAGCCAAAAGCGCAATCGCGGGGCTCTCCGGCGCGTAAGTCTGGATGATGGCGCGGCCCGGCTTGTCCGCCCGCCCCGCTCTGCCCGCAACCTGCAACAACAGCTGGAAGGTACGTTCACCCGCCCGCAAGTCGCCGCCCCGCAGGCCCGCATCCGCATCAACGACACCGACCAGCGTGAGCGTCGGGAAGTTATGGCCTTTGGCGACGATCTGCGTGCCGACGAGAATGTCGATCGCGCCGGTTTCCATGCGGGTGATCAGGCTGCGCAGGTCTTCGGGCGATGCGACAGTATCAGACGATAGCACCTCCACCTTGGCGCCGTGGAAGCGCGTGTGGACTTCTTCCGCGAGACGCTCGACGCCCGGGCCGACGCCAGTAAGCGAGCCTTGCGCGCCGCAATTCGGACAATGCCGCGGCTTGTCCATCGTGAAGCCAGTGAGGTGACAGACGAGACGGCCGGAATAGCGGTGTTCGACCAGCCAGCTGTCCGTATCCGGCGCCTTGAGTCTTTCGCCACACGCCCTGCAGATCACCAGCGGGGCATACCCGCGGCGGTTGAGAAACAACAACGCCTGCTCCTTCGCCGCCAGCGTCTGCTCGATCGCGCTGGCCAGCTGCGGCCCGATCCAGCGGTTGGCTTCCGGCGGCGACGCACGCATGTCGGCGATGGCAATGTCGGGCAGACGCGACATACCGGGGCGCGCATGAAGCCTCAGGTGAACATAGCGGCCGGCCTGCGCGTTCTGCAGCGTCTCCAGTGATGGCGTTGCAGACGCCAGCACGACCGAGCACGGCTCGATCGAGGCGCGCAGCACGGCGAGATCGCGGGCGTGATAATTGACGCCTTCGTCCTGCTTGTAGGACTGGTCGTGTTCTTCATCGACCACGATCAAGCGCAGCTTGCGGAAGGGCAGGAACAGCGCGGATCGCGCACCGACCACGATGCGCGCCCGGCCCGCCGCCACTTCGCGCCAGACGCGGCGACGCGCGGCGGAGCCGGCGGCGGAGTGCCATTCGGCGGGGATGGCGCCGAAGCGTTCCTCGAAACGGGAAGTTACGGCCTGCGTCAGCGCGATCTCCGGCAGGAGGACCAGCACCTGCGCTTCGGGATCCTGCAGGGCCTGGGCAATGGCTTCGAAATAGACTTCGGTCTTGCCTGAGCCCGTGACGCCATCGAGCAAGGCGACGCGGAAGGACTCTTCCTTCACCATGCCGCGCAGATAGGTGGAAGTCTCCGACTGCTCGCCGGTGAGATCGCGCGAGGGCCGGTTGGGATCGGGCAACGGGAATGGCGGATCGAGCGAGCGTTCGACCTGTTGCAGGGCGCCCTGCTCCACCAGACCTTTCACAACGCCGGATGAAACGCCGGCCAGACGCGCAAGCTCTGCGGCCGAGAGCGGCGATGTCGCGTGGGCCAGAGCTTTCTCGCGCGCCGGCGTCATCCGGTCCGGCGACGCGCCGGTGGAAACGACCAGCGTTTCGGTGGGCGCCTCTTCCAGCGCCTCGCGCGAGCGCATCGCCATGGCGAGGACATTGCCCATCGGCGCGCAGATATATTTCGCAGCGCGTTCGATGAAGCCTCTCATGTTGGACGGCAGTTGCGGCGCTTCAAGGACGGACTGGACCTGTTTCAGTTTGCGGTTCGAGGGAATGCCCCGCTCGGCCCAGACGACGCCGACCATCTCGCGCGGCCCGAGCGGCACGGAAACGAAGCTGCCCGGCGACGCGCTCAGCCCTTCGGGCAGTTCGTAGTCGAACGGCTCCGGCAGGGGCTGGGGCAACAGCACCGATACGATTCGGGGTTGGGTCGGCATGGCGGGGAGAATGGCCGCGCCAGCGCCCGCATTCAACCGCGCCATACGGCCGCAAAATCAGGAACTTCCGGGGCAACCCGCTCCCCTAACCGCCCCTTAATCGGCTTGGGCGCAGGCTAAACCCCATGAGCGTCCATACCGCCCGCGAAGCATTGCAGGAATTCACGGTCTGGCTGGAGACCGAGCGCCGCGCCTCGCCCAAGACCATCGAGGCCTACCAGCGCGACATCGGCAATTTCATCGGCTTCCTCGTCGAGCATCTGGGCGCCGAACCGCACGTATCCGATCTCAAAGGCCTCACGCGCCATGATGTGGTCGCGTGGCTGGCCCGGCGGCGCAGCCAGGATAATCTCGCGGCATCCTCACGCGCCCGCGCGGCGTCGAGCCTGCGCGCCTTCTACAAATTCCTCGACCGGCGTCTCGATGCGGCCAATGCCAAGGCCATGATGTTCGAGAGCCCGCGCCGGCCACTGCGCCTGCCCCGACCGCTGCCGGAGAAGGTCGCGCCGCAGACAATCGAGATTGCCGGCGAAGGCGATGGCGCTGATGTGCCCGAGTGGATGCTGGCGCGCGATGCCGCGATCCTGTCGCTGCTATATGGGGCTGGCCTGCGTCTGTCGGAAGCCCTGTCGGTGAGCGGCCGCGA
>JAOATF010000102.1 GCA_030158285.1 Hyphomonadaceae bacterium | reverse complement strand
CCGCGCGCCAGCAGCCGGTCGCACAGGTGCGAGCCGAGAAACCCCGATCCGCCCGAAACGAGCGCACGGTTTTCCAGAAGTGAGCTAGCCCGGGTCATGGCCCCTCGCGCGGTTGTTCAGCGCGAGTGATGCGGGGAGTTGCCCGGAGTGTAAAGGCGTGCACCGGCGCTCAACCCTTCCCCTGCGAAGCGGGGGAAGTACGGCGAAGCCTGGGGTCAACGCGCAGCGTTGATGGGCAGGCCCCAAGGGGACTCTCGCCCCTACGGCCGCCCGACGCTGACATAGTTGAACCCGCGGCGTTTCATGTCGGACGGCTGGTAGACGTTACGCAGGTCGACGACCGTGGGCGTTTTCAGCAGTTTCTTCAGCCGGTCGAAGTCCAGCGCCCGGAACTGGTCCCATTCCGTGATCAGCACCATGGCGTCCGCGCCATCGACCGCATGATAGGGCCCGTCGCAGAAATCGACGCCGGACAGCATCTTGCCGGCCTCGTGCATGCTCTCCGGGTCATACGCCTTCACCCGCGCACCCGCCGCCTGCAGGGCCGGGATGATGTCCAGCGAGGGCGCATCGCGCATGTCGTCGGTGTTGGGCTTGAATGCCAGGCCCAGCACGCCAATGGTCTTGTCCTTCACGCTGCCGCCCATCGCCTTGATGATCCGGTCTGCCATCGCCTTCTTGCGCGCGTCGTTCACCTGCACGACCGTGTCGACGATCCTGACCGGGCTGCCGGCGTCGTTCGCCGTCTTGGTCAGCGCAAGTGTATCCTTCGGGAAGCATGAGCCGCCATAGCCGGGGCCCGCATGCAGGAACTTCTTCCCGATCCGGTTGTCGAGGCCGATGCCTTTCGAGACATCCTGGACGTTCGCGCCGACCTTCTCGCAGAGGTCCGCCATCTCGTTGATGAAGGTGATCTTCACGGCGAGGAACGCGTTCGCCGCATACTTGATCAGCTCCGACGTGCGCCGCTCGGTGAACAGCATCGGCGTCTCGTTGAGGAACAGCGGACGATAGAGCTGGCGCATCACCTCGCGCGCCTCTTCATTGTCGGTGCCCACCACCACGCGGTCCGGCCGCTTGAAGTCGCTGATGGCGGCGCCCTCGCGCAGGAATTCCGGGTTGGAGACAACCGCGAACTTCGCATTCGGATTTGTCTTCCGGATGATCTCCTCCACCTCGTCGCCCGTGCCGACCGGAACGGTCGACTTGGTGACGACCACGGTGAACCCGTCCATGTGCTCGGCGATCTCTTTGGCGGCGGCATAGACGTAGGACAGGTCCGCATGGCCATCGCCGCGGCGCGAAGGCGTGCCCACCGCGATGAAGATTGCGTCGGCGTTCTTGATCGCCTCCTTGGCATCGAGGGTGAACCCCAGCCGGCCTTCCTTCACGTTGCCGGCGACCAGCTCGGCCAGGCCCGGCTCGAAGATCGGCATCACGCCCTGTTCAAGCCGCTCGATCTTGCCCGGGTCCTTGTCCACGCACGTGACCGTGTGCCCGAAATCGGCAAAGCAGGCCCCCGAAACGAGACCCACATATCCAGCACCGATCATCGTCACGCGCATGGCGCACTCCAGCATGGTCCAGGCGCATCGCCCGCCAGCAGGCTTAGCGGCGGCCTACCCCCCAAAGTCAAGCCGCAAGGCGCGCGCCTGCGTCGGCTGGGCGCACTGAAACTGTCATTTTGGGCAGGAATGGAAAGGTTAAGGCGTCAGAGCTTGGTCTTGTGGAAGACGAAAGCCGGCACGGACCGGATAATCGCCATCACCAGCCGCCACTTGCCCGGCGCGTACTGGATCGGCCCGCCGGTGTCGGCAGCCTTGCGCAGCGCCTTGCCGACCTGGTCGGCGGTCGCCCACATCGCGCCGCCTTTTTTCAGCCCGTCCGTCATCGGCGTATCGACGAAGCCGGGCTTCACCGCCACGGCTCGCGCGCCTGTCCCGGCCAGCGAATGCGCGATGCCCTGCACGAACAGCGCGATGCCGCCCTTGGCGGCGCCATAGGCATAGTTCGACTGCCGTCCCCGGTCGCCCGCGACCGACGACACCGCCACCAGCGACCCATGCGTCTGCTTGCGCAGCACGTTCGCCGTCGCCTCGCACCAGTGCACGGCCGAGGTGAAATTCGAGGTCACGATGCGCGACAGCTCGGCCGGCTCGGCCGATGCGCCGGCCTGCGTGCCGAGATAGCCGTAAACCACATGCACATGGTCGACGCCGCCCATCAGCGCGGACCAGTCGCCCAGATGCTGCTCGGCGCGTGCGGCTTCCGCCTCGAGGTCCATGGCGGCCACATGCACCTGCACGGCGCCGCGCGCCTTCAGGTCCGCCGCTAGCGCCTTCAGGCGATCCTCATTGCGGCCGACGAGAACAAGCGCCGCGCGCTCCTTCGCGTAGATCCGGGCCGTCGCCATGGCGATGGCCGACAGCGCGCCAAGGATGACGACGCGGTTGGACGCCTTCACGCCCTGCGAAATTTCCGATTGCGGCTGCACTGTCCCCACCGATCCGTCCATCAGGCCGACACCCGTCTCCAGAAGCCCGAAGACAGGCCCGGATCGATATAGGCACGGAAATCCTGCCATTTCGGAAACCCGGCCCGGAACATCTGCGCGGAAATCCGTCCATCCTTGGCCGGATAGAGCCGTCCGCCCGCCTGCAGCACGATCCGGTCGAGATCGGCCATGAGATCAAGGGTCCGGCTCCCCTGGTTACGGAAATCCAGCGCCAGCGTGGTCCCTTCCATCGGGAAGGACAGCATCCCCACCGGCGGATTCGCCCCGAAATCCTTCAGCACGGCCAGCGGCGAGCCCTGTCCAGAGGCCGCGATTGTCCGCAGCAATTCCACCGTGCCATCGCGCGCCGTCGCGGGCGGCAGCACGCACTGGTACTGGTAGAAGCCCTTTGCGCCATAGAGCCGGTTCCAGTTGGCGATCCCGTCCAGCGGATAAAGGAAGGGCTCGTAATGCGTGCGGTACGGCCCTGTGCGCATCGACTTCAGTTCATGCCGAACGCTGTTGAACGCCCGCACGGTCAGCGCATTGAGCGCAAAGCCCGGCGCTTCAACCGGCACCTTGCGTCGCGGCTGTTCGCGGTGCGGTTCCAGCGTGCCATGCGCATACCAGTTGGCGGAGGAGAGGATCCCGCGCCCAAGCTGCGATCCGCTCTTCGAGCAGTCGACCCACGCCATTGTGTGCTCGAAGCTGGTCTTCTTCTCCGCGGCAATGTCGAAATAGTCCTCAACGCGGGTGAACTCCGCATCTTCGCCATCGAGATACGCCGACGGAATCGGCGTTGCACGAAACTCCACCCACGCAATCACGCCGGTAAGGCCAAGCCCGCCGATCGTCGCATGAAAAAGCGGATCACCGGGCGCGATCTCCCTTGCGCTGCCATCGGTGCGCAACACCATCAGCCGCGTCACCGAAGCGCCGAACGTCCCCGCCGCGTGATGGTTCTTTCCGTGGACATCGTTTGCGACCGCGCCGCCCAGCGTCACGAACCGGGATCCTGGCGTCGTCGGCAGGAACCAGCCCGCCGGCACGAGAACCTGCAGCGCCTGGCTCAGCGACAGGCCAGCCTCGGCGCGCATCACGCCGGTCGCGGGATCGAACGCGATGATCCGGTCCAGCGCCGTCATGTCGATGACGCGGCCGTCCGGGTTGAGATTGCTGTCGCCATAGGACCGGCGCAGGCCGATGGCGAGGCCGGGCTGCTCTGGCGAGAACGCCGTCACGAGGTCCGCCACCTCGTCGCCAAAGCGCGGCCGCGCCACGCGGTGCGGCGCGCGGATGACGCGCCCCCACGAGGTCAGCGTGCTGTCTGGATGGAATGGCCCGGTCATGATCGCAACCACCCTGCCACAGCGAGATTAGGGAAGCTTTTACGCCCTGAACGCCTCAGGGCTTCCGCGACCGCTCGATAACCCTGGTGGTGGATTGCCCCTCCATCAGCTGCGCCCGGACGATCCGTCCCCCGCGCGCCCGTACGATGTCGGCGCCCACGATCTGGTCCTCGGCATAGTCCGCGCCCTTGATCAGCACGTCCGGCTCCAGCGCCTGGATCGCTTCCAGCGGCGTCTGCTCGCCGAACAGGATTACGGCATCGACGCCCTTCACCGCCGCCATCACGGCAGCCCGCACATGTTCCGCCTGCACCGGCCGGCTAGGTCCCTTCAGCACGCTCACCGAGGCGTCCGTATTCAACGCCACCACCAGCCGGTCGCATGCGTTCGCGGCCTCGCGCAGCAGGGCGACGTGGCCCGCATGGAGAATGTCGAAACAGCCATTGGTGAAGCCCACGCTCAGCCCCTCGCGCGCCCATTGCTGGCGCAGCGCCTGTGCCGCCTCGAGGCTGATCGCGCCCGGCGTTGTGACGAGCGCGCGATGGCCCGCCTCGATCTCGGCCAGAAGCTCAGCCGGAGAGGGGGTGGCCGTGCCGCGCTTGGCGACCACGACGCCGGCTGCGATGTTGGCCAGCTGCATCGCCATCTCCGGCGCAAGTCCGCTGGCGATACCCAGCGCAACGGTCGCCGCCACGGTGTCGCCCGCGCCCGAAACGTCGAACACCTCGCGCGCCTTGGCGGCCAGATGCACCGGCGCTTTGCTGTCCGCAAACAGCGACATGCCCTGTTCGGATCGCGTCAGAAGGATCGCCGCGCCGGTCTGGGAGATCGCGATCGCCGCGGCTGTGCCGCACTCGCCATCATTGCTGCACGGCGCATGCACGGCAAGCATCAACTCCTTGCGGTTCGGCGTGATGAAGGCTGCCCCGCGATAGGCGCTCCAGTCGGCCCGCTTGGGATCGACGATCACCGGCACGCCTGCGCGCGCGCCATGCTCCATCACCGCCGTAAGCACGCGATCCGTAAGCGCGCCCTTCGCATAGTCCGAAATCATGATCGCGTCGCACTCATCGGCGAGGTCGGCGACAAGGTCGATCAGCCGGTCCTCGGTGCCGCGCGAAACCGGGCCGCCCTGTTCGCGGTCCACCCGCACGATCTGGTGCTGCCCGCCCATATAGCGCGTCTTGATCGTCGTCGGCCGCGCGGCGTCCGCAACCAGATGCGCCTCCACCGCGCCGCCTATCGCGCCGATGATGCCCGCCAGCGTCGAGGCGGCCGGGTCCGTGCCGGTGACGCCGGCGAGCAGCGCCTTGCCGCCGAGGGCCGCGATGTTGGCGGCCACGTTGGCCGCGCCGCCCGCCGTCCAGCGTTCATCGCTGACATGCACGATCGGCACGGGGGCCTCGTCCGACACGCGCGAGACCCGGCCCGTCACGTAGTGGTCCACCATCACGTCCCCGATGACGAGAACGCGGCCACGGGCCAGCTGGCGGATATGCTCCTGGGTCGGGGTCAACGGCTGTCCTTCGTTGCGGCGCGTGCATGCCTCATTCTGGGGCCTGTCTAGCCAAAGGCGCGGCGATCGTCAGGCCCTGTCTCGCGCAAGACAAACTGCAGCTTCATCTAGCGCTCCACAGCATTAATTAGCTAACTATCAAATCAAGAAGAGTCTGATCTTGTTTCGATTTGGCCTTGTATTGGTTGGTGAACAGTCTAGACCCGGCCGCCAAAATAAAGTTGATCTCCCGTCTGGGAAGTGGGTGATCTTGTTTCCCGGCCAACAAGACCGGGCGCAGGCCAGCGGGGGCGGCTTTGGAACGATCACGCGTGAGTCTGGCACAGGCATGAGTCTGGAAAGCGTTGTTGCGCTGATCCTCGACGACAACGCCCACATGCGCGGCCTGCTGCGCGTGATCCTGACGGGCTTTGGCGTGCGGCGGATCGAGGAAGCCGCCGACTGCAACGAGGCCTACGCCCTGATGGCTGCTGGCGACATCGACATCGCCTTCGTCGATTTCAAGCTGGGCGGGCAGGACGGCATCGAGTTCTGCCGCCGCATCCGCCGCGATCCCGACAGCCCCAACAAATACCTGCCGATTGTCATGATCACCGCCTATTCCGAGCGCAGCCGGGTGCTCGACGCCATCAATGCCGGGGTCGACGAATTCCTGGTGAAACCGGTCCGGGCGGTCGACATGGCCAACCGGGTCAACGCCGTGATCGAGCGCCGCCGCCCCTTCGTCAGCTGCGCCGACTATTTCGGACCCGACCGCCGCCGCCGCGACGACCCCCGCTACCAGGGAGCATTTCGGCGGGCGAGTGACCCCGGAACGATTGATATCTGAGCAAGATAGCTGCTTTCCGTGCGCTGCACGGCAGCAAAACATTTCATCCCCCGCTCCCTAACGCGCACAGTTGCGGCCACCGGCCGGGCTGGCTAACGTCCGGCCAACAACTGGCGGGCCCGGGGAGGCCTCGCGGCGGAGGGATTATCGTATGGCCAAACGAGGCGTCGGGCAGCTTTTCGCCCGAAAATCGGTCGAGCAGATGCACGCCGAGCACGAAGGTGGGGAGCTCAAGCGGTCGCTGGGCGCAATCAACCTCGTCCTGCTGGGCATCGGCTGCATCATCGGCACCGGCATTTTCGTGCTGACGGGCAGGGCCGCCGCCGAATTCGCCGGCCCCGGCATCATGATCTCGTTTGTCATCGTCGGCTTCCTCTGCGCGCTCGTCGCGCTCGCCTACTCTGAACTTGCCGCCGCCATCCCGGTCTCGGGCTCGGCCTATTCCTACACCTACGCATCGCTGGGCGAGTTCGTCGCCTGGATCATGGGCGTGCTGCTCCTGCTCGAATACGGCGTCGCCGCCTCGACGGTGGCGGTCGGCTGGTCGGGCTACACGGTCAGCCTGATGCATGACCTCGGCATCAACATTCCCGCCGCGATGACAGCCGCGCCGGGCGTGGAAGTGGTTGATCCGCTGACCGGCGAAAAAGTCATGGGCGTCGTCAACCTGCCGGCGCTGCTCGGCATCGTCGCCGTCACGTCGCTGCTGATCTTCGGCGTCTCGGAATCCGCCAGGGTCAACAACATCGTCGTGGCCATCAAGGTCACGGTCGTGGTCGCCTTCATCATCATCGGTATCTTCTATGTGAGGCCGGAACTGTGGTCGCCGCTGATCCCGGACCAGGTCCCCGCGGCCCCGCCCGGAACGGACATGTCGATGGGCGGCCAGATCTGGACGGCCCTCGGCAACGTCGTCACGGGCCAGAACACCTCGCAGTACGGCATCGGCGGCGTGATCGCCGGCGCCTCGGTGATCTTCTTCGCCTATATCGGTTTCGAGGCCGTCTCGACCGCCGGCGCCGAAGCGAAGAACCCGGCCCGGGACATGCCGATCGGCATCCTCGGCTCGCTCATCATCTGCACGATCCTCTACATCCTCACCTGCGCCGTGCTCGTCGGCATCGTGCCGTACCAGGAGCTCAACGTCCCGGCCCCGATCGCCCTCGCGGTCGACCAGATGGGCCTGCCGTGGTTTGCCATCCTGGTGAAAGTCGGCGCGTTCGCCGGCCTGTCGTCGGTGATGCTGGTCCTGCTCTACGGCCAGACCCGCATCTTCTACACCATGGCGCGCGACGGCCTGCTGCCGCCCGTGTTCGCCAAGATCCACCCCAAGTACAAGACGCCGTGGGTCAATACGGTAGTCGTCGGCTTCGTGGCGGCGGGTTTTGCCGGCTTCACGGGCCTCGACTTCCTCGGCAACACCACGAACGTCGGCACGCTGATCGCCTTCATGTTCATCTGCGTGACGGTGATCTACCTGCGCTTCGCACGTCCGGACCTGCACCGTCCGTTCAAGATGCCGACCTGGCTGATCGTCATCATCGCCCTCGTTGGCGCGTCGATGTGCTTCCTGCTCGTGATGTCGCTGATGGCGCACGAAGCCACCCGTAACTTCTTCATCCCGTACCTCGCGATCGGAACGCTGTTCTACTTCGTCTACGGCATGTGGAACTCAAAGCTTGCAAAAGGGATCACCGTTGCCGGCCACGAGCCGAACTCGGACCTGGCTGCAGCGGGCACCCAGAACGACGATACGGGCAAGAAGTAGTCCTGCCCTCTCAAGACGAAACGGCGGCGCCTCCTCACAAGGGAGGCGTCGTTGCATTTGGGGCGATGCATCGTTATCCCGACCCGGCTTCAGGAGACGGCGAGACATGACAATTGCGGCGGTGATCTGGGATTTCGGCGGCGTGTTCACCACCTCGCCCTTCGACGCCTTCAACCGTTATGAGCGCGAGCGCGGCCTGCCGGTCGACATCATCCGCAAGATCAACTCGATCAACCCCGACACCAACGCCTGGGCGAAGATCGAACGCTCGGATGTCGATGCCGCGACCTTCGACAAGCTGTTCGCAGAAGAAGCCGCGGCCCTCGGCCACGATATCCGTGGCGCCGACGTGCTGGCGCTGCTCTCGGGCGACCTGCGCCCCGCTGTCGTTGCCGCCTTCTTCGCGTGCAAGGCCCGCTTCAAGGTTGGCTGCATCACCAACAACGCCCCCACGGGCAAGGGCGCGGGCATGTCTTCCTCCAGCCACAAGGCCGAGCAGATCGCCGACGTGTTCGCCCAGTTCGACCATGTGATCGAAAGCTCGAAGGCCGGCGTGCGCAAGCCCGATCCGCGCATCTATCGCATGATGTGCGATGCGCTCGGCGTTGATCCTAGGGAGTGCGTCTATCTCGACGATCTCGGCATCAACCTGAAGCCTGCGCGCGAGATGGGCATGACCACGATCAAGGTCACGTCCGAGGCGCAGCTGCTCGCCGATCTCTCCAGGGCTGTCGGCCTCAGCTTCTAGCACTCTACCCGGCGGCGATTTCGCTTGCCTCCGCGCGATCCCTGTTCATGTTCCCTGCGACCGGAAAGGGGTAGCTGCCGCCGATGCGCCGCGCGCTTTGCATAGGGGTGTGTGCTCTCAGCCTGCCGCTTGTGGCGGGGTGCGATGCGCCGCCTGACGGCAAGCCCATCGGCGCGGCCGAGGTCGAGATCGCCTACGCCCAGCCGGCCCTGCCGGAAGCGGTCACGGCAACCATCCAGCGCCTGCGCGAGATTTCCGCCACCGGCTCCTATCGCGACATGGCGCGCATGGCCGAGGAGACGCCGGGCTTCCGCTCCAATGGGGCGGGCATGCGCCACCAGGACTACTGGTATCTCAAGCTGCGCACGGGTGACTGGCCGATGGCGCAGGTCGGCAAGGTGCTGGAGTTGCCCTACGCCGTCTCCGACACGGACCAGGGCCGCATCTTCATCTGGCCGCGCATGGCGACGCTGGCGCGCAATGACATCACGCCCGCCGTCGCGCGCGACATCGACCGCCTGCTGGGCGAGGGCAAGGCAGCTGCGATCAAGGCAGGCGAGCCATGGCCGGGCTATGTCCTCGGCATCGCCGAGGATGGCGCGTGGCTCTATTTCGTCTCAGGGGCCGGTTAAGCCGCTTCGGGCTTGCCGATGCGCGGCGGGCCGCCCTGCGCTGCCTGCGAGGGGCCGAAGGCGCGGTCGAGCACGCGGGTCGAATCCATCGCGGCGTTGATCGCATCGGTCAGATGGCCGAGGATCTTCACATTGTTCGCCAGCACCTGCAGCGCTTCCGGGCGCGTATCGCCCGCGATCACGTCGCAGCGGTGCAGGATGTCAGCACGCAGCTGCACCAGCAGGTCTTCCAGCTTGTGCCCGTCCGGTTTTTTGTCCGAGCGCAGGAAATGGGTCACGGCAGTCTCCCTGTATATCCGGGCACTATGCCGCAAACATGCTGACGGACCGTTTCGGACCTGTGCGCGTTTTGTGGTATTCGGCGTTAGGGTTTGCGCCATTAATTTTTCAGCAGGGAGGCTGACATGAGCGGAGCAATCGGCGCGAAGGCGGCGCTGGCCCAGCTTCCCGGCTGGAGCACGGTCGAAGGGCGAGACGCCATCACCCGCCGTTTCACCTTCAAGGATTTCAACGCCGCGTTCGGTTTCATGACCCGCGTGGCGCTGAAGGCCGACCAGATGGACCACCATCCCGAATGGTCGAACGTCTACAACAAGGTCGACGTGGTGCTGACGACGCATGACGCCAATGGCGTCACCGCGAAGGATGTCGATCTTGCCAAATTCATGGATTCGGTGGCGGCCTGAAGCGCCAAGCGCCAAGCGCCAAGCGCCAAGCGCCAAGCGCCGAACAGATCAGGCGTCGAACACGATCACGCTGGCCAGGGCGACGCGCGCCTCGCCCTTGCCCAGCACGGTGTCGGCCACCTTCTGGAGCCGGGCGGCCAGGATTTCGATGTCCGGCCGCTCGCCGACCACATAGGTCAGGGACGCGTAATTCATCACCGCATCCCGCATCGCACTGATCAGACGCGGGCGGATCGCAGCGGCCAGCTTGCGGGTTTGTTCCTTGGGAACATCGAGGCCGGCATCCACCGCCAGCACGCCATGGACCTTGAATCCGCGGGCAATCGAGGCGCGCAGGCCGAAGGTCGGCACATAATTGTCAGACCCCGTAATCCGCTTGGCCTGCGGGTCGGTTTCGTCCTTGGAGGCTGGCGGAGGGGCCGCAGCGGCCCGGTCGGCGACAGCCGCAGCCAGAAGGAGAGCGAGAAACTTGCGCATGGACGGAACACTGCGCCCGATCGATTAACGGCGGCTTTAGGACGCTTCCCGGCGATCCTTGACGGCGGGGCCGGGCCGGAATAGCACACGCGCTCCCAAATCCCGGCCCCGGCCGGGACCCGGAAAACGGGGCCGTAGCTCAGTTGGGAGAGCGCGTCGTTCGCAATGACGAGGTCAGGGGTTCGATTCCCCTCGGCTCCACCATTTCCGGATACCGGGCAGACGCGCCTGGCCGGGCTGGTTTCCACACCTCCGACAAGCCCGCAGGCAACTGCCGCTACTTCTTCGGCAGCTTGCTCACGAACGCCGCAAAGCCCGAAAAGATGTCAGCTGCCGCAGCGGTCCCGACATCGTTCAGTTGCGCGAAGGCGTCGGGGTTCCAGAACCAGTCTTCCCATCTGACTCTGGCCTTCTGGTAGCCGTGCGGCTTCAGCAGCTCCCAGATGAGGTCCCGGCTCGCATGAGCGTTGTGCTCGATGCTGGCCAGCGCGAACCGGTGCTGCGTGAAGTCGAACGCCTGGATCACGTCCAGCTCGGCCCCTTCGACATCGAGGGACAGGTAGTCGAATGTCGGCGGCAGGCCGGATATCGCCATGAGGTCCGGAACCGAGATCGTCTCAACCTCGATTGTGCCGTCGGTGTCGGCGTGCGCCTGCCGCGCGCTGGCGTGCATGTCGTTGAACGCCACATCCACAATGGCGCCGAGAACGCCGTGCGCGATGAACTGCACCTTGTCGCCGGACGTCCGCCATACCGCGCGCTCGATGCAGTGCGCCGTTCTTGCCGCCGTCAGCTGCGCAAACGATTTGGGATTGGCTTCGACGCAGACGCCCGTCCACCCGTACTCCCGCTCCAGCATCACGGTGTTGTTGAGGTTGACGCCATTGCTGGCGCCGAGCTCCAGGAATGTCCCGCCGCGCTTGCCGCCTGTCATGGCGATAACCCAGAGGTCCTGGTGCAGCTGCCCGAAATGCGGCTGGCTGATGAGGGCTGCAAAATCCATTGCATCGTCCCGGCTGCAGGCGTTTCAGGGCCCGCTGGCGCCTGATACGGCATTTTCCCGCTGTTTACCCGGGCTATCCTAAGTTTGCCCGAATTAGGCTAGGCATGACAGGCGCCAGCGCCACCGGCCGTATGGGAGACCGTTTTGCAAGAACTGCTTTGGGCCCTGTTCCAGTATTTCATCTCGCCGGTTCTGTGGCTCCTGCAGATCGTGGTTATCGTCTATGTCGTGCTGGGCTTGCTGATCGCCACCGGCGTGGTGTCGCAATACAATCCCACGACCCGCCAGATCATGCTGTTCTGCCAGAGCATCGTTGAGCCGCTGGTGCGTCCGATCCGTCGTGTCCTGCCGCGCATCGGCATGCTCGACCTGTCGCTGTTTGCCCTGATGCTGATCATCGGCTTCCTGCAGGGCTATGCGATCCCGCGCCTGATCTCGCTCGTGCCGGTGTGAGCGAGGCCTGCTGGCGGCTGGTTGCCGGCGGGGCGGAACTGCGCGTTCGCGCCCAGCCGGGCGCCTCGAAAGACGCCATCGAGGGGCAGGGCGAAGACGCCGCAGGGCAGGCCTTCCTGAAAGTGCGCGTGCGGGCCGTTCCCGAGAAGGGCAAGGCCAACGCCGCCATCGAACAGGTGCTCGCCAAGGCGCTCGGCCTGCCGAAATCCGCAGTCTCGGTGGAAAAGGGCGAAACCCAGCGCATCAAGACCGTGCGAATCTCCGCCGATCCGTCTATAGCCACGGCGCTTGAGGCGCTCGCGGGAGCCCAGACGAGGTAACAGCAATGACGGCTGAACTCATCGACGGAAAGATCGTCTCCGAGAAGGTGCGGGTAGCCGTCGGCGCTGCCGTGGCCAAGCTTCCCGGCAAACCGTGCCTGGCGGTCATCCTTGTTGGCGATGATCCCGCCTCCGCGCTCTACGTGAAATCGAAGGGCGAAAAGACAGAAGCTGCCGGTATGCGCTCGATCACCAGGCGCTATCCGGCGACCGCAACACAGGCCGAGATCGAGGCCGAACTGACCGCGCTCAGCGCCGATCCCGAAGTTGATGGCATCCTGCTCCAGCTGCCGCTGCCAAAACATCTCAACGAGCCGCAGGCGCTGGCCTGCATCGACCCGATGAAGGACGTCGACGGCCTCACCGAACCGTCCGCCGGCCGTCTCGTGCTGGGCAAGCCGGGCCTGCGTCCGTGCACGCCGGTCGGCTGCGTGATCATGGCGAAGCATGCGCTGGGCGATGATCTGTCGGGCAAAAACGTCGTCGTCATTGGCCGCTCGATCCTCGTCGGCAAGCCGGTGTCGCTGCTCTTCCTCGCCGAGAACTGCACCGTCACCATCGCGCACTCGAAGACGGCGGACCTTCCCGCGCTCTGCCGCACCGCCGACATTCTGGTGCCCGCCGTCGGACGCCCGGAGATGGTGCGCGGCGACTGGGTGAAGCCCGGCGCCGTCGTGATCGATGTCGGCATCAATCGCATTCCCGCGCCGGAAAAGGGCGAGGGCAAGACGCGCGTTGTGGGCGATGCGCACTTTGCGGAGTGCCGTGAAACTGCCGGCTGGATCACGCCCGTGCCCGGCGGCGTCGGCCTGATGACGGTCGCCTGCCTCCTGCGCAACACCGTGCTCGCCGCCTGCGCCCGCCGCGGCTGGGACGTACCGAAGGATCTCGGCAGCTGAGCCTGTTCGACACTCTCTGGCAGACGCAGGACGGCCGCTGCGCCATCTGCGGCGAGCCCATGCCGAAAGGCCGCTTCGACGTTCCCCACGCCACCGTCTGGAGGAAACGCCGCCCGACCTTCGATCACATACGCCCGCGTGTGAAAGGCGGCGCCGACGATCCCGCCAACCTCCAGCTCGCGCACGCGCAGTGCAACTGGACCAAGGGCGACAGCTGGACGCCGGATCGCTAGAATCTCCGGCGCGCTATTTCCCGATAGAGCGCTTCCGGGCTTGTGCCCAGCTCGGCGGCAATCGTCTTCCACGTGCCCTTGTCCGGTAGCGCGTCCTTGTCCGCCAGCCAGGCATCGAGGCGTTCAGCCACCGTGCGTAGCGACAGGATTTCTGCACGGCTTCGGGCCACGCGAACCTCCTGCGAGAGATGCATGGCCCACGCGCGGGCAAACTGTGGTGAGGTCTCGATCTGCCGCAGAAAGTCACTGCGAGGCACGGCCAGAACGGTCGCGTCCATGTCGGCTATCGCATCGCAATGATAGGTCGTGGCAAACAGCGATGCTTCTGCAAGCACCGATCCGGGTTGCGCGCGCTGGAGAACAAGCGATGCGCCGCTCTTGCCATGACGCGTCAATGTGATGCTGCCCGTTTCCACCACGAACATGGTGCGAATCCGGTCGCCCCGATGAAACAGATAGGCGCCGCCGGCCAGGACCAGTTGCTTGCGTGGCAGCAGGGAGAGCCATTCCAACATGATAGCTATCATGTGGCTTGCAGCTCGCATGTGCAATTGTGCCAGTGCAAATCAACTGGAGACGCCCAATGAAACTATCTGCTGCCGTCGCAGTCATCCTGTGCGCGTTCACCGCACCTGCAAGTGCCCAGCAGCCGCACGATCACGCCGCAATGGCGCGTGTGGCGGATGCATCAGTCCCGCAGGAGATGGGACAATCGGCATTCGCGGCCATTCAAGAAATTGTTCGAATGCTGCAGGCCGATGTCATGACAGACTGGTCCCGCGTCAATATCGATGCGTTGCGCGCCCATCTGGTCGACATGGACAACGTGGTTCTGCATGCCGATGTTTCAACGACGGTCGCCGGTAGCGTTGTCACATTCGATGTGTCGGGTGAAGGCGCTGTACGCGAGTCGATCCGCCGCATGATTTTCGCGCAGGCTGCAACAGCGCACGGCGACGCCGCCTGGACATATACGGCTAGGCAGACGGATCGTGGCGCCTCGCTCGCGATCGAGACGAGAGATGGCGCGTCCGCCGCGAAGCTGAAGGCGCTGGGTTATTTCGGGCTTGTGTCGCAGGGGCCACATCACCAGGTGCATCACATGATGATCGCCCGGGGCCAGCCGCCACACTAGGCCGTCGCAACCGCCGGCTTCAGCTTCCCGCGCGTCCACATCGCCATCCGCCAGCCCAGCAGCAGCGCGAGGATCATCGCGTGCAGGATTGGCGCGCCGTCGATGGCTTTCACCATCAGGAGGTTGTGGCCGATGGCGAGGATGGCCAGCGGGAAGATCAGCCAGTGGATGCGGTCCCACACCTTGCGGCCCAGCTTCTTGATCGACGTATTGTTGGAGGTGATCGCCAGCGGGATCATCAGTGTCAGCGCCGCCATGCCCAGCATGATGTAGGTCCGCAGCGTCACATCCTCGATCAGCCCGCTGATCGACCAGTTCCGGTCGAGCCAGAAATACGCCAGCAGGTGCAGCGCCGCATAGAAGAACGCCGCCAGCCCCACGCGCCGCCGGATCAGCGCCAGCGGGGCCCATCCCATGATGTCGCGGATCGGGCTCACCAGCAGCGTCGCCAGCAGCACGCGGATCGCCGTGTCGCCCAGATAGCGGTGCGTCCACTGGCCGACATTCCAGCCCATGTCGTTGGGCTGTCCCGCCAGCATCAGCGTCCACTGGTAAGCGAGCCAAGCAAACGGCGCGATCAGGATCAGCAATGCCGTCGGCTTCAGCCAGCGCTTGCCGAATAGACGCAGCGCCGGCGCTTCGTTCTGGGGCTTGCGGATCAGAGCGATCATCAACAGGCCGGCAACCGGCGATAGCGCCAGCGACGCGCCGAAATAGACCCGCGCGTTGAGCCGCATCGCGTATGCGATAACCGCCGGCACGCCAGCGGCGGCGACCCACGCGATGAGCCAGGCAAGCGTCATCAGCAGGCCGGACTCTGTCGAAGGATCGGCGGCGGAAGGGAAAGCGCTGAGTTCCATCGCCCTAGTAGTTCTTCTTCAGGTCCATGCCCGCATAGAGCGCGCCGACCTGCTTCTCATAGCCATTGTACATGTCGGTGTTGCGCCGCTCGTTGAAGCCGCCCTTGCCGCCGATCACCCGCTCGGACGCCTGGCTCCAGCGCGGATGCGAGACGTTGGGGTTCACGTTCGAATAGAAGCCGTATTCGCTGGCCGCTGCCTTGTTCCACGCGGTGCCCGGCTGGGTCGCGGTGAAGCGGATCTTCACGACAGACTTGGTGGCCTTGAAACCGTACTTCCACGGGATCACAGTGCGCAGAGGCGCGCCGTTCTGCTTCTGCAGCGCCTTGCCATAGGCGCCCACGGCAAACAGCGGCAGCTCGTTCATCGCCTCGTCGAGACGCAGGGCCTCCACATACGGCCATTGCAGAACGGGTCGGTTGACGCCAAACATCTCCTTGGCGTTGAGGTACGTCTCGAACTGCACGAACTTTGCCGTCGCTTTCGGCTTCAGCTTCGCGATGACATCCTTCATCGGTACGCCGACCCACGGGATCACCATCGACCACGCCTCGACACAGCGATGGCGATAGACGCGCTCTTCCAGTTTCGAATAATCGATCAGGTCCTTCAGGGCGTACGCGCCGGGCGCATCCGTCTCGCCCTCGACCGTCACCTGCCAGGGCGACGTGGTCATCCGGCTGGCATAGCGTGGCGGGTCATCCTTGCTCGTCCCGAACTCGTAGAAATTGCAGTACCCGTTGAACGCCTCTTCAACGGTCGAGGTATCGGAAACCGCGAACGCGGATTTCTTCGCCGTCAGCGCCGCGCCCGGCGCCGCATGCCCGGCCGCCGTCTTCGGCGCGGCCGGTGTCTGTTGCGGCTCGGAGCAGGCCGGCAGTGCGCCAAGGATAGACCCCGCACCGAGGAAGCCAGCCGCCGTCAGCACGCTGCGCCGGTTCATGAACGTCCCCTCGGGCGTCATCTCATCGCGGAGTGACTGGTAGTCGGCGTTGCGGCGGAACTTCAGCTCCATCTCGCGGCTCCTTTGTTGTCTGTGGTCTTCTACGTTCATATTAGCGCGGTCGATCACAGGCCGCGACCGCTGATCCCATGCATACGATCAACCCGGCTGTCCGGTTACACGCACGGCAGACAAATCCCCGTTGACGAACATACTGTGTGATACTATGTATAGTGTCATGCAAGGTGCATAGTTACTCATGTAGGTCGTTGTCATGCGCTTCCTCGCTCCTGCCTGCCTCTTGTCCATGGCGGCGCCGGCCCTCGCCCAGACCCCGCCCGCCAATGCGGACACCTATGCCGCCATCCTCCAGCACGGCGTTGTGATCGTGACGCCCGACCTCGAGATTGATGTCCAGTTCAAGCCGGACGGGACGTTCACGGCTCTGGGCGGGCTGTCGAAGGGCGTCTGGAAGATCGTGGGCGACAAGCTGTGCTCCACGCCCAACGAGACGCTGATCGAAACCTGCGCTGCCTATCCGCCGGGCAAGAAATCCGGCGACACATTCGATCTCGATGCGCCGGGCGGCGCTGTGCCTGTGCGGATCCCGTAGGTGATGGCGGAGCGTCCTGAAGATGTCGGCGCGAAGCTGGAGCAGGAACTCCGCAGGGGCGTCATCGTCCTCGCGGCGCTCTCGCAGCTCCGCACCCAGCAATACGGCTACTCCCTGCGCCAGGCGCTGGCCGAGCGTGGCCTCGTCATCGAGGAGGGCACGCTCTATCCGCTGCTGCGCCGCCTCGAAGGGCAGGGGCTGCTCGCCAGCGAATGGCGCATCGAGGACGGCCCGCCCCGCCGTTATTACACGCTCAGCCCGCAAGGCGAGGCGATGCTCGCCAGTCTCGCGCAGAGCTGGCGCAACATGGCCGGTATCGTCGAAGGGTTGATCGGCGAAGGAAAAGCCGGCGACGAGCAGCCGAAGAAAAGAAAGGCCACGCCATGACGGCTCGCCCGACCCACGAGACGCTGATCGAGAGCTACGTCCTCGATGTCACGCGCCGCCTGCCGCGCCGCATGCGCAATGACGTTGCGTTCGAACTGCGCGCGCTGCTTGGCGAAAGCGTCCGCGACCGCGCCGCCGACGCCAGCCGCCTGCCGGATGAAACGATAGCGCTCGCCATCGTGCGGGAATTCGGCCAGCCGGAAGACGTTGCCGCGCGCTATCATCTGCCCGGTGATCCGATCATTCCACCGTCCCAGACCAACGGCTTTGCCTGGGCCTCGCTGATCGGCATCGCCCTGCAATGGGCCGGCAGCCTGCCGCTTGCCCTGTCTGGACAGCTGTTTCCGAACGCCCCTGAATCCGGCCGCATCGGCGTGTGGTGGACGTCCTACGGCCTTGGCGCCTTCTGGTGGCCGGGCTTCCTCGTCACCGTGATGATGGCCGCCGTGTGGGTGCGTCGCACATGGCCCGCAAAGCCCGCCGCGTGGTCCCCTGCGGCGAGAACCGACAGCGACCGCATCAACCGCGCCACGCATCTTCTTGGTCTCGCGCTCGCGCTCATCGGCATCGCGATCTGGGTTCTGGTCGCGTGGGCCAGCCTGACCTTCGATACGCCCGCCACGCGTGCGCTGGCCTTCGCGCCGGACTTCCTCGCCACACGCGCGCCGCTTGTGCTGCTGCTGTGGGCGGCGGGAATCGCGCTGCTGGTCGTGCTGATCGTGGAGGGCCGCTGGCGCGATCTTACCCGCAAGATCGACATGGGCATCAAGGTCGCAGCGGCTATCCTGCTGACGTGGTTTGTCTTCGGCGGCCGCATCTTCGTCACCGACGCGGCAGACGAGACGGTCAGGGGCGTGCTGGCGCTGATCGTGCTCCTCGTGCTGGGGCAGATGGCGTTCCATGCTTGGCGTTTGCGGCGCAGGATCAGGGCGCCAGAGGTTCCGCAGGCATAGCGTGCTAGCGTCACCGGACATGATTCGGAGAGACGCCTTGCGCTCCACGCTGATCGCTATCGCCCTGCTGGCAACCGCCTGCGCCGCGCCGCCGGCGCCAGTCGCCGATGGCCCGCCCCCGCCGAAGACGACAGGGCAGGCGCTGGCCCAGCTGGCCTGCCCGCACCGCATCGCCGAGGCCGCTGCGTGGGTGAACCACATGCCCGGCCCCAACCGCGCGCCGCGCCAGCTGATCGTCGATATCCGGCTGGTCGAGGCGACGGATACGGCGGTGATCCTCAAATCCTCCGCCAGCACGGGCGACACGCTGGTGCTGGAAATCCGCACGGCGCCAACAGCGCCGGTTCCCGGGCGGCTGGGCTATCGCGAGCCGGTTCCCGATCCGCTGCCCAAGAAGATCAGCTTCTTCTGCCGGGGCGGCGAAGTCTTCGCGCTGGACACGATCGAACAGGTCTACTGACGCGCCTTTTGGTTCCTCCCGCCGCGCGGCGTCCTGCCGGTTTGCCCTTGGGGGCCCGCTCCTGTAGAGGCTCGGGCTGAGCAGGGAGCGAATATGCGTCTGGGTTTCTTCGGTGATGTGGTCGGCCGCGCCGGCCGGGCGGCAATCACCGAACATCTTCCGCGCGTGAAGGCGCAGCTGAAGCTCGACTTCGTCGTGGTGAATGGCGAGAACGCGGCTGGCGGTTTCGGCATCACGTCCACCACCGCGCAGGAACTCTTCGACGCCGGCGCCGACTGCATCACGCTCGGCAACCATTCGTGGGACCAGTCCGAAGCGCTGGTCTATATCGAGCGCGAGACGCGCCTGCTGCGGCCCTACAACTATCCCAAGACGCTCAACATTCCCGGCCGCGGCTCGCAGCTGTTCACGACGCCCAGCGGACAACGCGTGTTCGTCATCCAGATCCACGGCTCCGCTTTCATGGAATCGCTCGACGATCCCATCCAGGGCGTGCAGGCCGCGCTCGATGAATGTCCGCTGCGTCAGGTGGCGGACGCGGTGATTGTCGAGATGCACGCCGAAGCTACCGCCGAGAAATACATCATGGGTCACTTCTGCGATGGCCGCGCGACGCTGGTGGTTGGCGCCCATACCCATGTCCCGACCGGGGATGCCCACATCCTCGCCAACGGAACCGCCTACATGTCGGACGCCGGCATGTGCGGGGACTATGACAGCGTCATCGGCATGAAGAAGGGCCCTCTTGTTCAGAGAGCGGCCACGCGCCTGCCGACGGAGCGGAAATCCCCCGCCGAAGGCCCCGCCACGATGTGCGGCGTGTTCGTGGAATCCGACGACAGAACCGGCCTCGCCACCCGTATCGAGCCGATCCGCGTTGGCGGGCGGCTGCGCCAGACCTTGCCGCAAGTCTAGCTCCCAAATCTGCCGTGCATCACGCGGGGCTGAATTGAGATCGTCACCGGCCTCCGCTACGACTTTCTCCTGAAGCTGGTGGGACGACACGCTGGCGAAGTTCGGGAGGAGATTGACCCATGCGTAACACCCTGCTGCGTTCGCTCGCGCTGGCGGCCTTGCTTGCAACTGCGGCCTGCCAGACCGCTGCCGCACCGTCACCGACATCGGACTATATCGTGGCCGCGATCGCCGACCCGGCGCGCCCGGCAGCCGACACCGCCCGCGATGCGGACCGCAAGCCGGCCGAGATGATCGCGTTCGGCGAGGTTCATCCCGGCGAGAAGATCGGCGAACTGATCCCGAGTGGCGGCTACATGACCCGCATTCTGTCGAAAGCCGTCGGTCCGAAAGGCCATGTCTACCTGTTCAGTGGCCCGCCGCGCGTCGCCGGCCAGCCGCAGGCCTTCCAGCCGATCCTCGACGACACCGCCAACTACGGCAACACCAGCTTCATCCAGACCGACTTCAAGACGCTGGTCGCGCCGGTGAAGCTGGACCTCGTCTGGACCTCGCAGAACTATCACGACCTCCACAACCCCGGCCGCAACATCGACATCAACGTCGCCAACAAGGCGGTGATGGACGCGCTGAAACCGGGCGGCATCTACATCGTGCTCGATCACCAGTCGGCCAAGGGCGTCGACTTCGACGACAAGCTGCACCGCATCAACATGCAGCGCGTGAAGGATGAAGTGCTCGCGGCGGGCTTCGAATTCGTGGCCGAGTCCAACGTGCTCGACAACCCGAATGACGACGGCACGAAAGGCGTGTTCGACGCCTCCATCCGCGGCAAGACCGACCAGTTCATCCTGAAGTTCCGCAAGCCGGGCTAAGACCCGGATCACGTACCCGGATCAGGTAAGGTCATCCCCGGGGCGCAACGCGCTCCGGGGATGATTCATTTCGGTCGGGAATTATCAGAGCCTACTGCCTTGAATTCTGCAGCGCCGGCGTCTGCGATCCCGCATGGGATCGCTGTGGGTGCGACACCCAATCCCTTACAGAACAGCCCGAAAAATTAACGTTTGTGCGGCAGTTTCACCGATTGGATGCGGGAAATCCGCGCCAAGGCAGTCCGTGGGGGGCGACGCATCGATGGGCGACGCGCATGCAGTTGATCAACACCGGGCCTGAACCCTTCTTCGAGGATGTGGTGAACCACATGGCGTCGATCTGCCATGTGCCGCTGGCGATCGTGGCCGTGCGCGACCCCGACCGCTGCTGGATGAACATTCCCGACACCGAGCGCGGGGCGGAGCTTTCAGCTGACGTCGCCGCGCAGCTGCGTGCGCTGGCCTCGGCGCCGGCGGACGGCGCGACCTTGCCGGCTGAGCTTTCGCACGCGCGGCCGCTTGTCTATCGCAGCCATATCTCGCAGCCGCTGGTGATCGGCGGGCGCGAGGTCGGCTATCTCCATCTGGCCGACACGCAGGAACGGGCCTGGAGCATCTTCGAAACGGGCTACATGGCGCGCGCGGCGCGCCTGGTCGCCAGCCATTTCGAAGCGCGCGCCGCACTGGCTGAGCGCGAGGCGCGCATCGAGCTGGAACGCCAGCTCGCGGAGGTGGGCGAACTCCATCGCGCCGTGATCGGCAGCATGGCGGAAGGCGTGATCATCCAGGCGCCGGACTCGACGATCATCGCCAGCAATCCTGCGGCAGGCGCGATCCTCGGCCTGATCGGCATGCCGCTTGAGGGCCACAAGGTCTCCGACTTCGCCGGCCGCGTGTGCAATCGCGCAGGCGAACCGCTGGACCCGGGCGAATTCCCCGCGATCAAAGCGATGCGGACAGGCATTGCGCAGTTCGGTCTCATCGGCGTCGAGCGCCCCTCGGGCGAGCGGCGCTGGCTCGAAGTGAGCGCCATTCCGCTGAGCGCCGAACGTGGCGCAACGGCGTGGCCGGTTGCGGTGACGTTCTCGGACGTGACCGAGACCGAACGGCGCATGGAACAGCTGCAGGCCGCGCGCGCCGAAGCCGAAGCGGCCAACCGCGCCAAATCCGCCTTTCTCGCCAACATGAGTCACGAGATCCGCACACCGCTGAACGGCGTGATGGGCATGGCGCAGGTCCTGCGCGATACCGATCTCGACGCGGCCCAAAGCGATTTCGTGCAGACTATCCTCGATTCCAGCCAGACGCTGATGACGCTGCTCAACGACGTGCTGGACCTGTCGAAGATCGAAGCGGGCAAGTTCGACATCGTGGCGGCCGACACCGATCTGGAAGGCGTGATGCGTGGCCTGCATGCACTATGGAGCCCGCGCGCGGCGGAGAAAGGCCTCGGCCTGCGCCTGATGCTGGACGCCGAAGCGCCCGCGCGCATGATGTTCGACGGCGTCCGGGTCCAGCAGTGCCTCTCGAACTACATTTCCAACGCAATCAAGTTCACCGCGCGCGGCGAAGTCAGCATCGACGTGCGCGTGACGCGCCAGCGCGATGGCTACCAGGTGAAGATCGACGTCGCCGATACCGGCGGCGGCATAGATGACGAAACGATGTCGCGCCTGTTCAGCCCGTTCGTCCAGGCGGACGAAACGATCTCGCGCCGCCATGGCGGAACGGGGCTTGGCCTGTCCATCACGCGCAAGCTCGCCGAGCTGATGGGCGGCGATGCGACGGCGCAGAGCGCGCCGGGATGTGGCTCCGTCTTCACGCTGACCTTCCATGCGGGCGCGGTGGCGTCCGCAAGGCACATCGAGGCGCCGGAGAGCGACCTGGCAGGTATCAGCCTGCACGCACCGCGTATCCTGCTGGTCGACGATCATCCGGTGAACCGGCAGGTCGCGCGCCTGTTCCTGCGTCCGCTGGAGGCAGACATCACCGAAGCTGTGAACGGCGAGGAAGCGCTGGCGCGTCTCGAACAGGACGTGTTTGACGTCGTCCTGCTGGACATCCACATGCCCGTGCTCGACGGGCCGGCAACAATCCGGCGCATTCGCGAGAGCGGAAAGCCGTATGCCCGCGTGCCGGTAATCGCGCTGACCGCCGATGCCATGAGCGGCGACCGCGAACGCTACCTGGCGCTGGGCATGGACGGCTACGTCTCCAAGCCGCTGGAAGAAGCCGAGCTCGTGCGCGCGCTGGAACAAACGCTCGGCCGCGTGCGGATGCGCGCTGCAGCGTGAGGGCTGCGATCAGCGGAAGCTGATCTCCACGCGTTTCAAGCCCTTCTCCTCCAGCGCCTGCGCAATGCGGTTGCGGTGGCACTTCTCGCCATCGCCACAGAAGCAGAGCAGGGCGGTTGCCCACGCGCGGCAAAGCTCCTCGGCTTCGAGCAGCGCGAGCAGCGCTTCCGGCTGCTGGAAGCTCGCTTCATAGATGCGGCGGAACTCCTCCATGCGGCCAGCGCGATTGGCTTCGCGGCCGGCCTTCGGCGTGCCGAGGCGACGCAGGTGGATGTAGGTGATGCCGGCCTCATCCAGCGAGGCGCCGAGCAGCTTCTTGGAAAAGCCGGCGCGGCGCGAGTTCGCAACATCGCGCGTATCGATCACCCGCTTCACGCCATGCGCCTGCAACGCCGCAATGAGCCCTGCCTGCGTGGTGTGCTCATAGCCGACAGTGAAAAAGCGGGTGCGGGGCATGCGCAGAAGATAGGCGCGGGCCGGGCCGAAGCCTAGTTGGGCTTCTTTGTCTCCTGCTTGCCGAGCCGCGCGGCGCCGAGAATGCCATAGAGCGCGTGGTTCCCCTCATGGCAGGCGTATTCGTAGACGGGGCGAGCGCTGCGCGTCATCACATACTCGCCCAGCCACGCCGTCTTGTAGAGCGAGGGGTCCTCGATGGTGAACTGGTAGAGCAGTTCATTCGCGGACAGCAGACGGAAGCGTTCGATGATCCGGCTGTCCTCGGTGATCATCGCATCCCCACGCCAGCTCACTCCACGCCTGTCGCTGATCCTGATATGGCTCGTGGTGACAACCAGCGTGTCGCCCTCCCACACGCCACGCGCTTGCCCGGCCAGCGTACGCACGCTGTCGGGCGGGATGGGCCCTGCGAGGCTGATGATGCGGGTGGAGTCCAGATCCTCCGTGGTGAGAACGACAGCAGTGGGTGTCTGCACGATCTGGTGCGGGATCAGTTCCGTGTTGATGAGCCAGGGCGGGTAGTTGAGGCTGTCGGTGCAGCGCTCGGCGCCGGGACGGTCTTCCGGATTGTCGTACTCCTGCTTGAAATGATCCATCGTCGCCTTGGCCAGCGACGTGTAGGGCAGCAGCCCGTCCTCGGGCAGGGTGAGCAACGAAGACCGCAGCTCGCCATTCATCTCCAGCAGCGCGCCGGGGAAGGGATTGAACTCCAGTTCGGGATCATAGACCTCGCCAATATCAGGCGTCATCTCCTTGAGCGCCTCGGCCGCCTTGTCGCGCGGCACAATCAGCCCGGTCATGCCTTCGGGACGTTCGAGCGGCGTCATGAAGTGAGACGACCAGAAGCCTTGCAGGTCCGGCTTGCCATCCGGCGAACGCGGGATCGGCGCATCCTGCGCAAAGGCAGCTAGAGGCAAAGAGGAATGCGCAACCAACGCGATGGCCGCGAGCATGAGGCGCATGGAGCCCTGTCCCGGTGCTGATCCCGGGCAAAGAGGTGCGTGATTTGGGCCTGCGGAGCCAGAGGCTACGCGTGATGCGTGTAGCGGCTGAGGGCAGGTGCAGCTTTTGCGGGCGATGTGCCCTACTGCAGGCATTCCGGGTTGATCGCCTCGACATAGGTCTTGATCACGTCGATGCCTTTGGCGGCCTCGGCGCCCTGGAACCCCGTGATGTGATCATAGCCGACATCGACGGGGTACTGTTTCAGATACCAGCTGGCGACCGGCAGATAAGACCAGTGCCACTTCTCTTCTTCATAACCAGACGTGCGCTCGCCCTCGTCGCCCTTGTGCGAATAGACTTGGCAGAAGCCGTATTCGGAGGCGTGGCCGACCAGCCAGTCATAGATGCGCTTGCCTTCCTTCGTGTTGAAGTAGGCGGGGCTCACGCTGTTGATGTCGAAGTCCGTGCCCCAGTGGTGGCGCGAGGTCGCGGGCATCGAGGAGTAGGTGAGGATTTTCACCGCGCGCTGTCCGGCGTCCGGCGTCGAGACGTTGAGCTTCTTGCCGCCGACCAGCGTCTTGCCGCTCCACTTGTCTTCCCAGATCTGCTTCTGGTCCGAGAAGGAGCGGAAGGACGAGACGATCTTCAGCCTGTAGCCATTCTGCTCGGCGTCTTCCGCCATGCGCACGAAGGCGGCCACCGCATCCTTGTGGCCCCAGACGCGGCTGCCGCCCTGGTACTTGTCCGGGATGCGCGCGAATTTCGGATCGCCCGCCGGGTCGATGTCGCCGATCAGGTATTTCAGCGCGACATGCGAGGTGGACGGTGCGGCAGGTTCCGGCGCGGGCGGCTCCTCGGCAGCCGGCTCGCCAGACGGCGGAACGCCGGGTGCGGGATCGCTGAAAGCTGCAACCGGGTCGGATGTCGGCTGGGCGCTCTCGCTGGCGGGCGTGATGAAAGCGGATTGCGCGGCGGCCTCGTCGGGCGCGGGATTGGCGCTGCATGCTGAAAGCACACAGGCGCCCAGAAGCGCAAACGCAGGACCAAGTCTCATCACAGTCTCCGACGGCCCCGGGACGAATCAAATCATGCCAAACGCGGCGCGCCAAGGTTCATGGCGCCGCATTTAGAAAAGGTTGCGCAGTAGAAACGGCCGTCTTTCAGTTGCGGAACTTGGCATCCCGGGCGCGCATCAGGCCTTCCTGCGTGACGGACGCGACAAGCTTGCCGGCTTCGGTGAACACTTCGCCGCGATTGAAGCCACGTGCCCCAGAGGCCGACGGCGAATCCATCGTGTAGAGCAGCCAGTCGGAGATATCGAAGGGCTCGTGGAACCACATCGAGTGGTCAAGGCTCGCCATCTGCACGCCGCCGGTGAACCAGTTGACGCCGTGCGGCTTGGTGGCCGTGTCGAGGATTCCCATGTCGGAGGCATAGGCCAGCAAGCATTGCTGCAGCGCCACGTCGTTCGCGTCGACCTTGCCCCGCACGCGCATCCACATCTGCTTCTTCGCCTCGGTCTTGGCGGGCGAGATCATCTGGCGCGGATCGACGGGTTTCAGCTCGATCGGGCGGGGGCGCGCGAACTGTTTCTGGAATTCCTTCGGGATGTGATCCTTCGCCATGGCGCGCAGTTCGTCTTCCGATTTCAGGTCGGCGGGCTTCTTCACGTCCGGCATCGGCGACTGGTGCACAAACCCTTCCTCCGGCACCTGGAAGGAGGCGGCGAGGTTGAAGATCTGCTCGCCATGCTGCACGGCCGTGACGCGGCGCGTGGTGAAGCTCTTGCCGTCGCGCGCGCGGTCCACCTCGTAGAGGATCGGCACGTTGGGATCGCCCGGGCGGATGAAGTAGGCGTGCAAGCTGTGGCAGACGCGGTTCTCGACCGTGCGGTACGCAGCCACCAGCGCTTGCGCGATCACCTGCCCGCCGAACACGCGCTTGACGCCATCATCGGGAGACACGCCCCGGAACAGGTTCACCTCGATCCGCTCGATATCGAGCAGCTTCACCAGGTCGGCGACGGGATCGGAGGAGAAGGGCGCGTCGGTCATGAGCGGGGTATCCGGTGAACAGTCGAGGGAGGCTGGAGCCCGCTTCTGCGGCGTCCCCAGATGCAAAGACGGCGGCAGGTATAGCCCCGCCGCCGCCAATTGCGAACACCCCCGGAAAAGCCCGTTCTAGCAGTCGCCCATGCGTTCGGCGACCGTCGTGCTGGAATAGCGATCGAGGCCCTGCCAGCGCGGCCTGAAGCTGAGGCGTGTCTCGATGACATAGCTGGTCGTCAGGTCGCCCGAGATGGTGGTGCCGCCCGTCAGTTGCGCCTGGCCGTTGTCGCAGTCGTGGACAATGTTGTAGCTGCCCCCGGGCTGGAACTTCAGGGTCTTGCATCTGGCGATCAGGGAGGCGACCGGCGTCATGTCGAGCGTCTGGTCGGCGCGTTGCGGGTTGCTGTAGCAGCGCTTGCGGACCTGACGGTCGCGCTTGCCATCCGTGCTGGCGGTGAAGCGCCACATGCCGGCAGCGATGTGCTTGAAGGTCTGCTCAGTGACGACCACGCCGAATTCGGACGTATCAAGGCTGTTGTCGACCGACGCCATCTTGCCGTAATGCGCCTCAAGTTCGGCTTCGACATCGGCCGCCGTGCGGAATTCACAGGCGGAGGTTGCCAGCGCGGCAACTCCCAGCACGCCGGCGATGGCTGCGGTTCTCATGAAAATCCCCCCGAAAGAAACCTGCAACCGAAGCGCAGCTTTTCTTCGCGGGAGGATTCCAGAACGCAGTAAGAATTTGGCTAAGGCCGATCCCTCAATTTGCGCGCAAACTGAAAGGACTGCCTAAGCTGGCGTTACATCAAGGCGCCTCTCTTCAGGGGGTGGGCGCCGTGCCCGGATCGCAATCGCCCAGCCGTTCCATCTTGATCGTGGAGGTCGAAGGCTGCGGCATGCCCGGAGGGGCCGGATCCATGCTCGATGTCATCTGCATGGTGTAGGCGGTGCTGAAGTCGCCGGTGACGGTGAAGTCGGTCGTGATGGTCATGCCCTGCATGGCGCAGACCGAATGGCCCGACTTGCCATCAGCCGCATAGGTCTGCTCGGTGCAGGTCATGCCGGCCTGCTGTTGCATCGCCTGCGCTTCTTCCATCGAGACCTGCTTGGCGTAGCACATCTCGTTCGGCGGGATGTCCATGCCGCCGGTGGAGACGGTGACTTTCCACTTGCCGGCGGCCGGACCGGCAGCGAGGCCAGCGGGCGCCGCAGCCGGGGCTGCGGTCTCGCTCGTCGCGGCCGGGGCAGCCGGCGCGCCGTCGAGCGTCGGTTCGGTCTTGTCGCCGCAAGCGGCCAGCATCAGCGCGGCAGTGGCCGCAGCCAGAACAAACTTCATGGCAATCTCCCGTTGGTGTCCTCGGAAGCAAAGCTAGGCCAATCGGCGCGGAAGGCTACTGAACAAGACTTCATGGCGGCCCCATGGTTGCGCCCGGCGTGCAAAAGCTTGCCTCCGGAGGGGGCTGTGCGCTATCCGGGCCCCGATCCTGACATCTGTTCCTGACACCTGACGTAAGAGAGAGCCCCCATGGCCGGCCATAGCAAATGGGCCAACATCCAGCACCGCAAGGGCAAGGCCGACAAGGCCAAGGCCAAGCTGTTCTCCAAGCTGGCGAAGGAAATCACCGTCGCGGCCAAGACCGGCATGGCGGATGTGAACTTCAACCCGCGCCTGCGCCTGGCCGTGAACAACGCCAAGGCCGCCTCGATGCCGAAGGACAACATCCAGCGCGCCATCGACAAGGGCGCCGGCGGCGATGGCGCCAACTACGAGGCGATCCGCTATGAAGGCTTCGCCCCCGGCGGCGTCGGCCTCATCGTCGAATGCTCCACCGACAACAAGAACCGCGCCGCCACCGACGTGCGCACCTCGTTCACGCACCATGGCGGCAATCTCGGCCAGACGGGCGCTGTCTCGTCAGGCTTCGAGCATGTCGGCGAGATCATCTATCCGGTTGAGGCCGGCTCCGAAGACGCGATCATGGAAGCCGCCCTTGATGCCGGCGCCAGCGATGTCTCCAGCGACGCCGATGGTCACTACATCTACACCGCCCGCGCCGACCTCGCCGAAGTCGCCGCCGCACTCGAAGGCAAGGTGAAGGTCGCCGCGACCTCCACCGCGCTGATCTGGAAACCGCTCAACACGGTGCAGGTCGAAGGCGAGAACGCCGAGAAGCTGATGAAGATGCTCGAGGAACTCGAGGATTGCGACGACGTCCAGAACGTCTACGGCAATTACGAAATCAGCGACGAGGAAATGGCGCGCCTGGCGGGGTAGGGTGGACGCCTACTCCGTCTTCGGCGGATAGTTCGGCGACTTGTACAGTCCCATGGTCGGCAGGTCGGGCTTGAAGCTGCGGTGGCAACTTTCGCACGCCGCCACGAGGCGGTCGCCTGCCGTGTTGAGCTGATCGACGTTGCGCGCCTTCGCGGCGGCCAGCGCGTCCATACCCGCTGCGCTCAGCTCATCGGCGTCTGCCTTCCACTTGTCGTCCGACACCCAGTTGGCGTCATTCGGGCCCGTCCCGGCAAGCTGGATCAGCTTGCCCGCCACGGCGAGCTGGTACGCATTGTACTCGGCCTCGGCCCAGCGCTCGTCCGTGGTGGGCGCGACATAGGTGTCGACCCACAGCGGCTCCGAGGCGTGATCGACCAGCGCCACCATCGTCGCGTTGATGCTGACTGGCAGTTTCAACGCGGGCGCAGTTGCGGCGACGGCGGGCTCCGTTGCCGTTTCAGGTTCCTTGGGCGCACAGGCGCCGAGAAGCGCTGCCACAGACAGGGCGAGGCAGGCAGACGGGAGAACGCGCATCATGGAGAGGCTCCTCATGTGCCCAGCGCAACGAGGCGAGGCTTCGGGGAGGCTAGGCTCCAGGCGGTCTGTCCGATTGATGCGGATCAAGCGGCGATCGATAGAGTCGATGCGCCTTCAGGAGAGCTGCTGCATCGCCTCACGCGATGGCATGTGGAGACGGCCGGCGAGCCTTGTGCCGCTCAGCGTACGGGCAAACTTCGCATCATGGAGCTTGGCGCCTGCGAGGAAGCGCACAGCCTTTGCCTCAAGATCTTTCGCGCGGCGGATCTCGGCGTCGTCGCGCACGCGCGTGTCGCGGATGGCGGCGAGCAGCTGCGCCATCGCGCCGGCGGCGGAAATCGCGTCCACCCGCGCAAGCCGGTCGCGGGCCTCGTCGGCGGCCAGCAGCAGCTCGTCCTGGATCGCTTCGAGCTGGCCCATCAGGTCGGGCGAGCGGGCAAGGCGGGCCTCGTCCAGCAGCTCGGCGACATGGGCGACAAACCCCTCCAGCCGGACGATGGCGGCGGCGCAGGCGGCGGCAGGGCAGAAATCGATGGGGTCGTTGGTCAGCAAGGCGGCGTCCCTCCCATTAAGGCGTCGGCAATCCGGCGCTGCTAAAAGCAGCTCTGCGCTGCTGATGGAGACGATGGGCTGCGATTAGTTAATGACGCGTAAACACGTGCGGCCAGCGCCTCGAAAGGCCTGGCCTGCAACGGTTTCGCTGTGGATGGACGGTGTGTTCCGGCTCTAGCCGGGCAGTTTCCCGGACTTCCAGAGTTCCTGGAGGTGCTGAAGGATAATCATCTTCGCGACTTCAGCGCGGCTGGACCCGTAGAGACCCGTTTCAACAAGGATTTCAAGGCGCTCAGCGGCCTTCGCAGGAAGGACAACCGTGAACGGCTTGGTCTCGGCGCTGGCGGGTGGCTTGGCCATGCATTGCTATTGCAATGTCCTTGCAATGCCTGCAAGCTGATTCTCACTAGAAGCGTCGGGGGGCTCCTGACAGCTGCTAATGGAATCTCCGATGTCGAAGACCGCAAATCGCCAGCCTTTGACCGTCCGGCTCGATCCTGAGTCGAAAAAGCTCTTCGCGGAAGAGGCGGAAAAGTGCGGCCTCGAGGCGGGCGTCGCTGCGCGCCAGATCCTCGAACTCTACGTGCAGCGCCTCCGCGAAAGCGGCGACTACATCCAGACGCTGGCCGATTTCTCCGCCGCCCTGAAGACGCGGACGGCCTGAGCACGATCCCAAGCGTGGATTGAACATTCGCGGCTGTGCATGCAGCCTTTGAAGATGGAAAACAGGCGATCTCTCATCGACGACCGCCGCATCGAATTCGATGCGCTGGCCATCGTCATGCTGGGCCTGGGCTTCCTCCTGACGAGCACCGTCTCGGCTGTTCTGGTCAGCAACGCTTCAGGACATCTCGATCTCAGCGCGATGATTGCGGGCGCTGGCGTTGGCGCTGCCGTGATCGTGGCGTGGATATTCGGCTATCCGCGCCATGCCACGGCGCCGAGCATTTCGCTCGCCCTCATGGCCGCCTTGATCGTCATCCCGCGCGTGATCCATCTTGGCAATGCGCTCCTTCCCGAAGCGGATGCGTTACCGGCCGTGCATCGCGTCATGATCGGCGGGCTATACGCTGGCGGCCTGATGCTGGCGCTGATCGCCTTCATGGTTTGCGGTTTTATCGGTCCCACAGTCGGCGCGTATCTCCGCACGAAGCGACGCGAAGACGGCGCGCGCGAGGGCCTGGTCTTGCATGCCGGGCTCTTCGGCGCTGCATGCGCGCTGGTAGCCGTCGCTGCGATCCTGCCGTAGTTCACGCAAGCGCGGAGCAGCGCAGCGGCCGGGAGCGATTTTCGGCATGGCGGGGTCTCTTTCGCGGTGATACGCACGGGCCGCCGAATGCTGCCCCTGCAAATGAGTTGCGCATGAAACTCCTCGATTCCATCTCCTTTCCCGGTTCCTCGCTCGCGGGCGGAATGAAGACCGGCACGGGCGATGATCGCTATGCGTTCGACGAGGCGGCCGGCTGGGCCTGCGTGATCGATGGCGCGACAGACGTTGGCCCGGTGCGCATCTTCTCCGCGGGTGAGTCAGATGCCGCGCGCTATGCCGAAATCTTCGCCGCCGAGATCGTGAACGGCCCCGCCGATGCCCGCGAGATTCCGCAGGCCTGGTTCGGGCGCCTGCTCCCCCGTATCCGCGCTGCTGTGGAACGCGAGGCAAAGATCCCGCTCAAGGATGCCCCGCGCGCCAGCCACCCCACCGCCGCCGCCACCTGGGTGCGCGCACGCAAGGGCAAGCTTGAAGGCGCAACGCTGGGCGACAGTATCGCGATCATCAAGACACCCGACGGCGTGCTCAGCGTGTTCGGCGAAACCAGCAAAGCCTCGGACGAGCAGGGCCGCGCCAGGAAAGTGATGGAGCTGTCCTTCGCCGACCGGATGCAGTGGCTCGCCGATGTGCGCGCGATCCACAACACGCCCAAAGGCTACTGGGTCTTCGGCGTGCAGCCCGAAGCCGCCGACCACATCGTCCACCAGTCCATCGATGCGCCCCCGGGCACGAAAGTGCTGGTAATGACCGATGGCTTCTATCGCCTCGTCTCGCCCTATGGCCGCTATACGGACGAGGGCCTGTTTGACGCCGTCGTGACGCGCGGCCTCGGCGACCTGATGCGCGAACTCCGCGACATGGAAAAATCATCCGACGACGACGCGAAGATCGGCCGCTTCAAGACAGCGGACGATGCAACGGCGCTGCTGATCGAGGTCTAGGATATCTGTTCGCTAGGATAGAGCACGGCCGAGGCATCCGCGCCGGAGCCCGGCTTGGTCCAGAACCAGAAGAGCCTGCCGTTCTCCAGGATCGCGCTGATGCGGCCGCCGGTAAAGCAGTTACCTTCGGTGATGGTCTCGACGTATTCCACCTGCGAATCGTTGCGCAGCACCAGCTCAAGCTCGCCCTTGCAGCCAAGCGAGGGATAGGAGATCGCCCCATTGCGCGCGCCGATGGTGAGCTCGATCGTCCATGTCGACTGCACGCCCGTCGGTCCGACCTGCAGCCCCGTACCGCGCCATTCGCCCGTGCCGAGCTTCCTGTGACCCGGTTGGGCCATGGCCGGAGTAACAGTCAGGATGACGAGTGCGGCAAGGATGACGGTGCGCATGTGTCCCTCCCAGGATCAGCGCACTTGTCGCCCGTGTTCGTGTCGGAAGTAGGGTGGCGTTCTGGCGGTTACTTGTCGCCGCCCACATAAGTCACACCGCCCTTCATCACAAAGGCCGGATGCTCCAGCAGCGTCACGTCCTTGGTCGGGTCGCCCTTCACGCCAACGAGGTCGCCGAACGCCCCTGCCTTCACGATCCCGACCTTGTCTTTCTGCCCCAGCGCCTCGGATGCCGTAATAGTAGCAGACTGGATCGCCTGCAGCGGCGTCGCCCCGTAACGCACCATCACCGCGAACTGCTTGGCATTGTCTCCGTGCGGATAGACGCCCGCATCCGTGCCATACACCATTTTCACGCCCGCCTTCAAAGCCTTGGCGTAATTCTGCCGCTGGATCTCCGCCACCTCGCGATCCTTCCGCAGATTGTCCTCCAACACCCCGTTCTTCGGACCCTCCGCCTGCGTGTAGTCCGTGTTGTAGATGTCCATCGAGAAATACGTGCCCATCTTCTTCGCAGCCGCGATGCCGCTGTCGTCAAGCAGGCTGACGTGTTCAATGGTGTCGATTCCCGCCAGCGCCGCGTCACGAATGCCGGATGCGCCATGCGCGTGCGCGGCGACCTTGAGGCCCCACATGTGCGCCTCGTCGGCGATGGCGTTCATCTCCTCGAACGTCATCTGCTGCTGGCCCGGCTCGGTGTTGTGCGAGAACACGCCGCCGGTCGCGCAGATCTTGATCACCTCGGCGCCATACTTGCGGATCTCGCGCACGCGCTTGCGGCCCTCATCCGGGCTGTCGGAATTGTACGGGCTGGCGGCATTGAAGGAGGGAGCAAGCCCCGTGATGTCGCAATGGCCGCCGGTTGCGCCGAACGAATAGCCCGCCGGCACGATGCGCGGGCCAACCACCTTGCCGCGCTCGATCGCCTCCTTCAGCGCAACATCATCCCAGTTGCCCGAGCCGACATTGCGGATCGTGGTGAACCCCGCCTCGAGCGTCACTTTCGCATGCGGCACCGCAACGATGGAGGCATACGCATCCGGAAAGCCGATGCCCGTGAACCCGCCCAGCGTCGGATCGCTATCGATATGCACATGCATGTCGATCAGCCCCGGCAACAGCGTCACGCCCGGCAACTCGACGACTTCAGCGGCGGACGGCACCTGTACCTTGTCGCGCGCGCCAACCTCGGTGATCACGCCATCCTTGATGACGATGGCGGGGTTCGCGATCATGCGCCCGGTCGCAACGTCGAGCAGGCGATCCGCCGTGACATAGACGTTCTGCGCAAACGCAGCCGGCGCAACAGCCGCCATCAGAGCGGCGACAACCAGAGCACGCATGAATTTCTCCCGGACCAATGCCGTTTGATGCGACGCCGGGACGGCGGCGGCAAGCCGGGTTCGGCGCAGGTATGAGAAATTCGCCGTGGCGCCCACGCACGGGGCGGATAGAAGAGGGCGGCAGGAAGCGGAGTATCTCCCATGTCGAAGACACAGGCCGAAAAAGCCGCCGCGTTCGAGGCGCTGCACACCGCGCCGGGCGTGTTCGTGATCCCGAACCCATGGGATCCGGGCTCTGCGCGCCTGCTGGCCGGGCTCGGCTTCAAGGCGTTGACCACGACCAGCGCAGGCTATGCCCGCTCCATCGGCTTCCCCGACTACAATGCAGGCCGCGCGCACGTCATGGACCACATCCGCGCTATGGCGCCGATGATCGACATTCCGCTGGCAGCCGATCTCGAGGATGGCTTCGGCCTGAAGCCGGAAGACTGTGCCGAGACAATCCGCCAGGGCGCGGAGGCCGGCCTCGTCGGTGGCTCGATCGAGGATTTCACCGGCGATCGGTCAAACCCGATCCATTCCATCGAAGCCGCGGCCGACCGCATCCGGGCAGCTTCGGAAGCCGCGAAGAAACTGCCGTTCAAGTTCATGCTGTGCGCCCGCGCCGAGAACTTCCTCCACAACCGCGCCGATCTCGGCGACACCATCAAGCGCCTGCAGGCCTATCAGGAAGCCGGCGCCGACGTTCTCTTCGCGCCGGGCCTCAACACCTCCGAAGACGTCCGCACGGTGATCGCGGAGATCGACCGCCCGTTCAACATCGTGCGCGGTCCCCGCAAGGAACAGCTGACGGTCGCGCAGGTCGGCGCGCTGGGCGTCAAGCGCATTTCCACCGGCGGCATGATGCACGCCGTCGCCGCCAGCGCGATGATCGCGGCAGGCAAGGAGATGCTGGAGCAGGGCACGTTCGAATTCACCAAGTCGATGCCCTTCGCCGCCGAAATCGACGCGCTGCTGGGCAAGGGCGCGGGCGGGTGATCGCGCGCGCGTTTGTGGTTGCGATCGCGCTGGCCCTTGCGGGCTGCGCAGGCGTTGCTCAACCGGTTCTCTCCACGCAGGCCGCAACGACAAGCGGTCAGGTTGAAGGCGCAACGCGCAATGGCGTGACGGCGTGGCTGGGGCTTCCCTACGCCGCGCCTCCCGTTGGCGATCTTCGCTGGAAGGCGCCGACGCCCGTGGCGGCATGGCAAGGCGTGCGGCCTGCCACCGCCTTCGCACCCGCGTGCCTGCAGACGGGCGTCTCCATGCCCGGCGAGGCGCCGCCTGTTACGAGCGAAGACTGCCTCTACCTCAACGTGTGGTCGCCGGTTGAGCACGACAGCGAGCCGCTGCCTGTGATCGTCTGGATCCATGGCGGCGGCTGGACCAATGGCGCAACCGCCATGCCGCTCTATTCAGGCGCAAACCTCGCGAAGCGCGGTGTGGTCTTTGTCTCCGTGGCTTATCGGCAGGGGCCTCTGGGATTCCTTGCCCATCCGGAGCTGAGCGCAGAGGCGGGGTCGTCCGGCAACTATGCGCTGATGGACCAGATCGCCGCGTTGCGCTGGGTGCAGGCGAATATCGCGTCGTTTGGCGGTGATCCGAAGCGCGTGACGATCGCGGGGCAATCAGCGGGCGGCATGGCGGTCAGCATGTTGATGGCGTCTCCTGAAGCACATGGTCTGTTCTCCGGCGCCATCGGACAGAGCGGCGGCCTTTTCGAGCCGCTGCAGCTTGCGCCCAACTATCAACTGGCCGCAGCTGAAAAGGACGGCGTTGCCTATGCCGCGTCCATGGGTGCGCAGTCGCTGGAAGAGCTGCGCGCTTTACCTGCGGCGAAACTGCTGGGCGGCAAGGCAGGCAGCGTCGGCCATCCGGTGATCGAGCCACGTTTTCTCCCGCTGTCGCCCTACGACGCCTACGTCGCCGGAAAAGTCGCGCCTGTGCCACTGCTCGCCGGCGCCAACGCGGAAGAGGGCAGGTCGCTGGCCGATCTGTCGCGCGTAACGGCAGCAAACTATGCCGAAGACCTCAAGCGCGCGTGGGGTGATCTGCCGTCGCCGCTGGTGACGGCGTATCCGTTCACCACCGACGCTGAAGCGAAAACCGCGCGCACCAGCTTCGAGCGCGATCTCCGGTTCGGCTGGGACATGTGGGCCTGGGCGCGGCTGCAGGCGAAGGCGGGACGTCCGGCCTTCTACTACCGGTTCGATCACGCGCCGCCGTTTCCCGCGGGCTCGGTGCGTGAAGACTGGGGCGCGGCGCACTTCTCCGAGCTCTGGTACATGTTCGACAATCTTGCGCCGGAAGATGGCGCGTGGACCGGCGCAGACCGGATGCTGGCCGACCGCATGGCGCGCTACTGGGTGAACTTCGCACGGACCGGCGATCCCAACGGGCCGGGCCTGCCCGCATGGCCTGCGTTCGGCGCGGGCGGGCAGGTGTTGGTGCTGGGCGACACCATCGCGCCGCGACCCGCGCCGGTTGATCTGCAGCTGCGCGTATTCGATAGCGTCTACGATGCGGTACGCGGATCAGCGTTCGGACAGAACAAGTAGCAGGCGCTGTAATCCATGACCGCAGCGCCCGTATTACCCGCCACGTAATTGTCCGCCGCCGCCGATCGGCTAGCCTGTTCCTGCAAGACAAGTTTGGGAGACGACGCATGTCATCATTCTGGCGCGGCTGGCTGAATGTGTGGGGCTGGCTGGTCATCGTCTTCGGCCTCGTTCTGGCCGGCGGCGGGCTCGACGCCACCGATGGCCCGGTCGAGATGCTCTACGGCGTTCTGGGCAATGGAGCGGCCTTCGACTGGACGCCGCATCTGCGCTTCAGCGTGGCGCTGATGGGCGCGGTGACGATGGGCTGGGGGCTCACTTTCCTTGCAACCTTCATGGCGGCGCACCGGCTGGGCGATCAGGCCGCGCCCGTCTGGCGGCTTGCCACGGCAGGCGTGCTGCTCTGGTTCGTCGTCGACAGTGCGCTGTCCGTCGCAACGGGTTTCTGGCTCAACGCCGTTTCGAACACGGGCCTCCTGGTCGGCTACCTCGCGCCAGTGCTGGCGACAGGCGCGATGGGTGGCCGGCGCGCCTAGTCCTCACCGTCCCAATAGTCCTTCTGGGCGGCGCGATCATACCGCTCGCCCAGCCAGCGGTTGGAGACCTTGTTCGAGTCCGGATAGACGCAGCTCTCGTTGGGATTGTTCTCGCCGATCACGATGTAGCGGCACGGCTTGTCCGTCTCGTTGATCAGGCAGTGCCCGGTCTTCTCCCCCGCCGGAAACACCGCATAGTCGCCCGCCTTGAAGCGCAGCCGCTCTGTGCCAAGGCGGAGCGTGCATTCGCCCTCGAGCACCAGAAGGTGTTCCTCTTCCAGCATGTGGAAATGGAAAGGGCAGGACTGCTTGCCCGGCGGCAATTCCTCGATGGCGACGCCGACATGATAGGGCCGCTCGCCCATCACGGCGCGCGTGAGATGCTTGAAGCGGCTGCCAAAGCGCCCGCGCTCGAACGGATCCCAGGCAACATTTTCCGAAGCGACGGGCGGAAAAGCGGGTTTGTCGGTCATGCCGGGGAACCTATCGGGCATGTGACGGCATGTCATGCCTCAGGCGGTCAAAGGGGGTTTCCTTCTTTGCCCGGAACGGCTTGAACTACGCGCCTTGTGATCCGGAGTTCGCCGTTTGCCTGCACAGCCCATCCTCGACGTCCGCGACCTGTCGGTTTCGTTCGAGACACCCGACGGCCGCGTCGAGGCCGTGAAAAAGCTGTCGTTCGATGTGGCGCGGGGCGAATGCCTCGGCCTCGTGGGCGAGAGCGGCTCGGGCAAGAGCCAGACCGTGCTGGCCGCCATGGGCCTCACCGCGTCCAACGGCATTGTCGAGGGCTCCATCAAGTTCGAAGGGCAGGAACTCAACGGCCTCAGCCGCAAGGAGCTGAACGCGATCCGCGGCGCCCGCATCGCCATGATCTTCCAGGACCCGCTCACCTCGCTGACCCCGCACATGACGGTCGGCGCGCAGATGGCCGAGGTGCTGGCCCAGCATAAAGGCCTCAAGGGCGCCGCCGCCGAACAACGCGTCGTCGAATGGCTCGAGCGCGTGCGCATTCCCGAAGCCCGCCGCCGCCTGCACCAGTTCCCGCACGAACTCTCCGGCGGCATGCGCCAGCGCGTCATGATCGCCGCCGCCATGCTGTGCGAACCGCAGGTGCTGCTCGCCGATGAGCCGACAACGGCGCTCGACGTGACCGTGCAGGCGCAGGTGCTCGACCTGATGGACGAGCTGAAGCGCGAAACCGGCGCCGGCCTTGTCCTCATCACGCACGACATGGGCGTCATCGCCCGCATGGCCGACCGCGTCGTGGTCATGCGCCACGGCGAAGCCGTTGAGCGCGGCGGCGTGGATGAAGTCTTCGCCGCGCCCAAGCACGACTACACCCGCATGCTGCTCGCCGCGATGCCGCGCCTCGATCGTTCGGATCGCGGCGGCCGTCCCGCCATCGGGCCGGAGCCGTCGGCGCTGGTGAAGCCGATCCTCGAAGTCGACGACCTCCATGTCACCTTCCCGGTGCAGGTTCCCGGCGGCTTCTTCGGCAAGCGTGTGCCGCTGCGCGCCGTTGATGGCGTGAGCTTCAACCTGCGGGCTGGCGAGACCATGGGCGTGGTGGGGGAGAGCGGCTGCGGCAAGTCCACGCTCGCCCGCGGCGTCCTCCGCCTGCTCGATCCCAGCGCGGGCGCTGTCGCCTGGCTCGGCCGCGACATCGCCAAGGCGTCGCGCAAGGACGTGCAGCCCCTGCGCAAGGAGCTGCAGATCGTCTTCCAGGATCCGCTCGCCAGCCTCGATCCGCGCAACACGATCGGCCAGTCGATCGCCGAACCGCTCACCGTCTTCCGCCCCGACATCGACGCGAAGGGCCGCGAAGCCGCCGCGCGCGAGATGATGGAGCGCATGGGCCTCGATCCCATCCTGGTGAACCGCTATCCGCACGAGCTGTCGGGTGGCCAGAACCAGCGCGTCGGCATCGCCCGCGCCATGATCCTGAAGCCGAAACTCGTCGTCTGCGACGAGGCTGTGTCTGCGCTCGACGTGTCGGTGCAGGCGCAGATCCTCGACCTGCTGATCGACCTGCAGAAGGAATTCGGCCTCGCGATGATGTTCATCAGCCACGACCTCTCGGTCGTGCGCGAGATCTGCCATCGCGTGATGGTGCTCTATCTCGGCCGCGTGGTGGAATCGGCCTCGCGCGACGAGCTGTTCAACAATCCGCGCCACCCCTACACGCGCGCGCTGCTCTCGGCGGTTCCTGCGCCAGACCCGGCAAAGGAACGCGCCCGCCAGCGCGTGAAGCTGGTCGGCGACCTGCCATCCCCGCTCGATCCGCGCGCCAGCCTGCGTTTCATGAAGTCGCGCCTGACGGACGCCGCGCCCTTCTATCGTCCGCAACTCGTGGAAGTCCTGCCCGGCCACTGGGTCGCCGAACACGATCCGGCCGACGATGCGCCGGGTCTGACAGCCGCTTAAGGCTGCAGAAGGGTCCAGATCGCCCCGGGGAAGGGCCATGGCCTGCCGATCCGGCTTTACGCGCCCGTTATCTGTGCTCTCCAGAGCACTTTCTGCCGCTGGCGGTACCGCCCATTAACAAATTCCGGTGAGAACAGCCTTCGCGCGCTTGACGGTGTCAGGCGGTCGTAAGATTGGTTACGCGAGCCGAATTAGAGCTGGAGGACCTCCCCGAGATGAAACGCCCCATTACCCTGACCGCCATTGGCCTCGTCCTGGCCCTCGGTGTCGCCAGCTGCGCCCAGCCGAGCGACGTGGTCGCCACGGCCGATGTCGCCGTTGCCCCCGCCGCGTCCGAGCCGATGGCTCAGGTCGCCGCCCGCGTCGATAACTTCCGCCTCGTCACGGCGGATGGCTTTGCCAAGGAACTCTATCGCCTGAAAGACGCTCCGGCTGTCGTGATGGTTATGCATGCCGCCGGCTCGGCCGACAGCGCCAAGGCCGCCGCCAACCTCGAAACCCTCAAGGCCGCGTGGGCGCCGAAGGGCGTCGAGTTCATGATGGTGAACTCCAACCCGCACGACACGCGCGACGCCATCCTCGCCGACATCGCGAAGAACCACATCTCCGTGCCGGTTCTCGAAGACAACCTGCAGCTCGTCGGCGGCCAGATCGGCGCCTCGCGCGTTGGCCAGGCCTTCGTGATCGATCCGAAATCGTGGAAAGTTGCCTACAGCGGCCCGCTGAACGCTGACGCGATCGCCGCCGTCGTCGAGGGCAAGCCGGCCGTCGCCTCGGCCGCTCTGGCCACGCAGCCGATCGCCTTCCCGGGCCGCTCGGCTTCCGCGAAAGCCGCCGCGACCAAGATCTCCTACTCCGACACGATCGCGCCGATGCTCGAAGAGAAGTGTGTCGCCTGCCACCAGGAAGGCGGCATCGCGCCGTTCGCGTTCGACAACTACGAGAAGGTGAAACAGTTCTCCGGCATGATCCGCGAAGCTGTCCGCACCGACCGCATGCCGCCGTGGGACGTCGATCCGATGGTCGGCAAGTTCAAGGACGACAAGTCGCTCTCGGGCGACCAGATCAAGACGCTGGTCAGCTGGGTTGAAGCCGGCGCCCCCCGTGGCGAAGGCGAAGACAAGCTCGCCAAGGTCCACCACGTCGCCCCGGAATGGCCGCTCGGCAAGCCGGACCTGATCGTGGACATTCCGAAATACACCATCCCGGCCACCGGCTATGTCGACTACCAGTACCCGACGACGCCGAACCCGCTGAAGGAAGGCAAGTGGCTCAAGGCTGCGACGGCGAAAGTCTCGCAACGCCAGGGCGTCCACCACATCCTCTCGGGCGTGATCCCGGCCGGTCAGACCACCAAGGGCATGCAGGCCTGGGGCGGTTCGGTTGGCGGCTACACCGTCGGCATGGAATCGACCGTTGCCCCGAAAGGCATCGGCTCGTGGGTGCCGGCTGGCGGCGATTTCGCCTACCAGATGCACTACACGCCGTTTGGCAAGGAAGCCGTCTCGGCCGAGCAGATCGGTCTCTACTTCTACAAGGACGGCGAAATGCCGGACCTGGTGATGCGTGAGACGCCGCTCGTCGACCAGTTCATCGAGATCCCGGCCAATGACGGTGCGCACAAGGAAATCGCCTACTTCAACTTCCCGAAGGACGCGATCCTGCACACCGCCGTCGTCCACGCGCACTACCGCGGAACGTACTCCAAGCTTGAAATCCTTGACCCGTCCGGCAAGCGCGAGACGATCCTCAACGTGCCGTTCTACGACTTCAACTGGCAGCGCATGTACGAGTTCGACCAGCCCATCAACATCAAAGCCGGCTCGAAAGTCATCGCGACCTACATCTACGACAACTCGAAGCGTAACCCGGCGAACCCGAACCCGAACGAGAAGATCGTCTGGGGCGACCAGTCGTTCGAGGAAATGTTCTACACCTCGCTGCGCTATCGCTGGGCTGACGAAACCGCGAAAGACCAGAAGAACTACGACCAGCTGCTGAACAAGACGCGCCTGATGGGCATGCTCGACGACAACCTGGACGACAAGGTCCAGATGTCCGAACTGCGTGGCCCGTTCAAGGATCGCATCGGCAACCCGATGGCGTTCGCCTTCGTCGACAAGAACAAGGATGGCGGCATCGACCAGACTGAGTTCGAAGCGGTGATGAGCCAGATGCGCAAACCGGGTGCTGCGGCCCCGTCCGCGTCGGCTGCCCCCAAGCCGCCGATGGGCGGCCAATAGGCCCCACCGTCACTGACTGATTGCAGCGCCCCGGATCGCAAGATCCGGGGCGTTTGCTTTTCTGCGCCTCCCCGATGCACAAATGTCGGAACGCCGCCGGGCAGGGCGTCCTCCGGCTGTGGGACGGGTTGGCCGGCCCCGCGAGGAGAGGTTTCCCCCATGCGCTTCATGATGCTGATGTATCCCGGCCCCGCCGCCGAGGCGGAAGTCAGCCCCGTGCCGCCCGGTCCCGAAGGCCAGCAGCTGCTGCACGACATGATGGCGTTCAACCAGCGCATGGTCGACGCCGGCATCATGCGCGGCGGCGATGGCCTCAAGCCCACCCGCAAGGGCGCGCGCATCAAGTTCGGCCCACGCGGCTCCACCGACATCGTCGATGGCCCCTTCACCGAGACCAAGGAAGTCCTCGGCGGCTACTGGATCATCGAATGCGCCTCGCTCACCGAAGCCGTCGGTTGGGCGCGCCAGGCGCCGTGTCCCAGCGGCGAGATGATCGAGATCCGCGAGATCTGGGGCTCCGAAGACTTCGGCCCGGAAACCGCCGATCATGCCCGCGAGATGCAGGCGCAGATGGACGCGCAAGCAAAGACGAGCTGAGCGTCCCGCCACTCGTGACGCCGCGTCGAGGCTCGTCCGCGCCGGCTGGAAACTTGGCCGCGCCTCGATAAGCTCTCTCCAAACAGAAGTGGGAGAGAACGATGATCCGGTTGCTCTGTGCGGCGTCCCTGCTGGCGCTGGCCGCCTGCGGTGGCGGCGAACCCGTCGCGGCCAAACCCACGGCATGGGAAGTCACCGAGTTCATCGGCCCATCGCCTTTCCACGGCTTGCACGGCCTCGCTGTCGAACCGGACGGCACGGTCCTCGCCGGCAGCGTGGTGGGGCAGGCGATCTACGCCGTGAACCCCACGACCGGCGAAGTGACGGAGCGCATGGGCCCGCCCAACGGCATGGCCGATGACATTGCGTTTGGTCCGAACGGCGAGATGGCGTGGACCGGCTACCTCACCGGCAAGGTTTTCATCCAGCCCAAGGGCGGTGAGCCGAAGATGATCTCGCAGGGCCTGCCGGGCTCCAACTCGCTGGCCTTCACGAAGGAAGGCAGGCTCTACTTCACGCAGGTCTTCCTCGGCGACGCGCTCTACGAAGCAGACCCCGCTGGCGTTGCGCCCCCGCGCCTGATCCGCAAGGACCTTGGCGGCCTCAACGGGTTCGAGGTCGGGCCCGACGGCATGATCTACGGCCCGCTCTGGTTCAAGAACGCCATCGTCAAGGTCGATCCGAAGGACGGCAAAGACACGGTCGTCGCCGCCGGCTTCCAGATCCCCGCCGCCGCAAACTTCGGCCCCGATGGCAATCTCTACGCCATCGACACCAAGACGGGCGAGGTCAAGAAGATCGACATGAAGACAAAGGCGGTCACTGTCGTTGCCACGCTTCATCCCGCGCTCGACAATCTCGCCATCGCGCCCGATGGCACGATCTACGTCTCCAACATGGCCGAAGCCACCATCTCCGCCGTGAACCCGGCCACGGGCGAAGTCCGCACGGTCGTCTCCGGCCCGCTCGCGACGCCGACCGACCTCGCGATCACCGATGGCCCCGAAGGCGAGAAGCTCCACATCGCCGACACGTTTGCCTATCGCGTCATCGATACGGCCTCGAAGCAGATCACCGATCCCCTCCGCGTCTATCGCGACGAAACCGAGAACCAGCTCGGCGTCGGCGCCGGCAAGACGAAAATCCTCGTCACCAGCTGGGCCGCCGGCATGGTGCAGACCGTTGATCGCGCCACCGGCGCCGCCGTCATGCACCACGGTTTCGCCGCGCCGAGCGACGCCATCGAACTCGACGACGGCAGGCTGTTCGCGCTTGAGGCCGCCACCGGCACGATCCGCCCGGTGCAGGCCGAAGGCGACACGCCGCCCCCGCCGCAGGTGCAAGGCCTCAACTTCCCCGTCTCCATGGTCGATGCCGGCGGCGGCAAGGTCTATGTCACCGAAACCCCCGGCGCGCTCGCCCTGGTCGATCTCGCATCCGGCGAAGTCACGCGCGTGCTGGAAGGTCTCGAAGGCCCCGAAGGCGTGGACATCGGCGCCGATGGCCGCGTCTACGTTGCCGAAGCCAAGGTTGGCCGCGTGATCGCCTACGATCCGAAGGACAAGTCGAAGACCATCATCGCCGAAGGCCTGAAAACAGGCCTCCCCGCCGCCGAAGGCACGTTGCCCGCCTACACCACCACGGGCGTCGCCGTGTCGAAGAAGGACGGCTCGGTCTACGTCGCCTCCGACATCACGAATGCGATCTACAAGATCACCCCACCGGCGAAGTAGGCCGCCCGTCGCGTCACATCAAATCGCGCGGCACACGCACATCGCTGTTCCGCGCGAATATCTCGTCCCCATCGAGGCCCGCCTTCAGCGTCTCGACAATCCGGAAGTGCGTTGCATCCGACGATAGCTCGTAGGATGCCTCCACCGCGCAGGCCCAATCCCCGCGCGTCCACGTTGACCGCGCCACCTGCCGCCATCGCGCCGACAGCGGATCGCCCGCCGTGATCTCGGCTGCCTGCTCACCGGACGACGACAGTTCGATATCCGCCGCCTTCACCGCGTACGGCGCCGGCGGCTCCACATGGCTCAGCACCAGCCGCCCGGTCGCATCCGGCGTTGCCGGCTGATAGTCCGGCGCAGGGTCCGCCCCGTCGGTCTGCACCATCGGAAACTTGTCTTCCGCATGCTCCGCCCGCACTGGCAGCAACAGCGTGGACACGCCCATCGGCAAGGTCAGCGCCGGCGTCTCGGGCGATGGCCACAGCATCGGCCAGAAGCCTTCCGAGATCGCCAGCCGTATCTTCGAGCCTGCGCGGAACACGTACGCCGCAGATCGCAGCCGGATCGTCACATCGTAGAGCTTGCCCGGCTCAAGCGCCTCCGGCGCGCTCATCCCATCCCGCCGCGTGAGGTTCAGCGCCGCCCACGTCACCGGCCAGCTCGTCCCGTCCGCCCGCACATCATTGAGCCGCACGAACACTTTCGCGACCGGCTTGTCTGAGGCAATGCGCAGCTTCAGCTCCGCCTCGCCTGCCATCTCCATCGGTGATGTCAGCGTCGCCGTGTCAAACACCGTCGACAGCGCATCATCATGCGATTGCGCGATCGGCAGGCGATCCAGCCATTCCGGCTTGGTCGTGCCGACAATTCCCGTGTCGCGATGCACCAGCGCAGGCCCTGTCCTCGCAGCCGTTCCCAATTCGCTCGCATTGAGATGCCAGGTCCGCGTCTTCCCGCGCGGCGGCCACTGCTCGCCTGAAATCCACCGCCCCGGAATCGGTCCGCCCTCCGATGCCGTCGCTTCCGGCAGGAACACGCGCACGCGCGGCTCCGCCATGATCCCGGTCTCTTCCTTCATCAGCCAGTGCCGCCACCACCGCACTTCTTCATGCGCCCAGTCGAGCCCCTGCGCAGCGGTATAGGGATAGGTGTGCCCCCACGGCCCGATCATCACTTTCGCCGGAGACTTCAATGCTGAGAACAATCGCAGGCTCGGCGTGGCATAGGTGTCGCTCCACCCGCTCACCAGATAGACCGGCACGTTGATGTCGCCCGGCGCCTCGAACACCGAGCCGCGCTTCCAGTACGCGTCCTCGCGCTGGTGCTGCAGCCATGTCGCGAGAATAGGCGGTGTCGCTTCCAGCCGCTTGCGCCACAGGTCGCGCCAGCGTTCGCCGTGCAGGGCAGGGTCAGGCGGTCCCGCCATCACCTTCTTGAACAACCCGCCCCACTGGAAATTCGTTCGCCCCAGCCCGCCGCCGATGTAATGTGCATCGTCCGTGTAACGCCGGTCGCACGATCCCATCGGCATGATCGCCTTCAGCGCAGGCGGCCGCCGCGCCGCCACCTGCAGCGTGTTGATCCCGCCCCACGACAACCCGCGCATCCCCACCGCGCCATTGCACCAGTCCTGCTGCGCCAGCCACGCAATCACCGTCTCACAATCGCCGAGCTCTGCCTCGGAATACTCGTCGCTGATCGCCCCCTCGGATTCGCCAGACCCCCGCACATCCAGCCGCACGAACGCAATCCCGGCCGCCGCCAGTTGCGCCCCCCAGAGGTCGTCATAGGCGCGATAGAGATCCCGCTTCCGATACGGCACGCATTCCAGAACCGCCGGCGCGCGTGTCGTGGTTTCCGGCAGCCACATCCGCGCTGACAGCTTCACGCCATCGCGCATCGGTATCTGCTGGTGCTCCACCACCCGGACTTTCACCGGCGCCGGCGGCGTCCACGGCGTGGTGGCGCACCCCGCCGCAAGCACGGCGGCGCCGGCTAGCAAGGCGCGTCGATCGATCCCGGTTGTAATGGCGCATCCCCTGTTTTTCGCCAGTTTCGGCCTGCCCGCCGCCGGAATCCATCAAAATTCACCGATCGGAATTCACGAAAAAATGCGGCCTGTCTGTCAGCTTCAGCCCCGGGGAAAACCACGGGAAAGTCCGCCTCCATGCGGGTCGACAGCGTGCAACCGGGTGAGTTGGCAGACGGCGACATCGCCGCCTGGCGCGACCTGCTGGCCGCCGATCTCGAACTCTCCAGCCCCTATCTCACCCCCGACTGGGCGCAGCTGGTGGCGCGCAACCGCGCCGATGTGCGCGTCGCCGTCTGGCGCGACGACGCCGGCAAGCCGCACGGCTTTCTGCCCGTGCAACGCACCAGCGCCTACGCCGCGCTCCCCGCGGGCGGGCCGGTCTGCGATTATCAGGCGCTTATTGCCGCGAAGGACGCAGGGCTCGATCTTGCGCAGGCCGCGCCTGCGCTTGGCGTCGGCCGTATCGATCTCACCGCAGGCCTTCGCAACAACGCGGTCGCGCCGGTGCTGATGACTCATGACGCCGGCCATGTCGTGCGCTTCGCCGAAGGCTGGCAGGGCTGGTGCGAGGCGCGTCAGGCCGCCGGTTCGAAAACCATCGCGCGCACCCGCAAGAAACTGTCCAAGCTGACCCGCGATCTCGGCGGCGATGTCAGCTTCGAAGCCTTCTCGCGCGACAGCGAAGCCTTCGAAACCCTAATCCGCTGGAAGCGCGAGCAGATGCGCCGCACCGGCGTCACGGATCTGTTCGAACACGCCTGGATCGACGGCATCATACGCGGCGCCTTCGCGGCTCCTGCGGACGATCCCCATTTCGGCGGAGCGCTGTTCGTGCTGCGTGTGAAGGGAGAGCCGGCCGCTGTCCTGTTCTGCCTGCGCGCGGGCAAGTCATTGCACGCCTGGTATGTCGCGCACGACGCACAATGGTCAGGGCACTCGCCGGGCCTCATCGTCTTCGTCGAAGCCATCCGCGCGGCCGCAGACGCCGGCTATGCCGAGATGGATCTCGGGCCCGGTGACTACCAGTTCAAGGAAAGCCTCGCCAACGACAGCCGCCCGATCGGTGCGGGCTTCATCGCCGGCAATGGCCTTTCTGCGGCGCTCAAGGGCGCCCAGTTCCAGATCCGGGCGCTGGTCGAGGGCTTGCCCGTGGGCCGCGCCCGCCACTGGCCCGCCAAGGCCATGCGCCGCCTCGATGTGGCGCGCGGCCTCTCCAGCCCGCACAACCGGGCCGCCTAGGAGCGCCGCCTAACCACCCCGCTGCCGGGAACCGGGCTTTCACCCGGCCCGATTAGGGTATAGGCACGCCGCAACTTCCACCCCCCGAAAGGCTATCGCCCGTGACCGCCAAGCCCGTAACCGCTGTTGAGGCTTCCTCGTCCCTGCCAGTCACGCTGGCGGATATCGAAGCGGCGGCGATGGCCATTGCCGGCAAGATCGAGCGCACCCCGCTGCGTTACTCGCGCACGCTTTCCGAGATCACCGGCGCGCAGGTCTGGATCAAGTTCGAGAACCTGCAGTTCACCGCTTCCTACAAGGAGCGCGGCGCGCTCAACAAGCTGCTGTCGCTGTCCAATGCAGAGAAAGCCGCCGGCGTCGTCGCCATGTCGGCCGGCAACCACGCGCAGGGCGTCGCTTTCCACGCCAGCCGCCTCGGCATTCCGTCCACCATCGTGATGCCCAAGGGCACGCCCTTCGTGAAGATCGAGCACACGCGCAATTTCGGCGCGAAGGTCATCATCCATGGCGAGGCGCTGGCCGAGGCCGACGCCCACGCGCGCCAGCTTGAGAAAGAACAAGGCCTCACTTTCGTGCACCCCTTCGACGATGCGAAAGTCATCGCCGGGCAGGGCACCGTCGGCCTCGAAATCATGGAAGACCTCGCTGACTTCGATGCGATCGTCATCCCCGTCGGCGGCGGCGGTCTCTCCGCCGGCATCGCGACCGCCATCAAGGCGCGCCGTCCGGCTGTGCAGGTCTATGGCGTCGAGCCGGCCATGTATCCCTCGCTGTCGGCCGAACTGCGCGGCGAAGAGCCCAAGGTCGGCGGCGCCACCATCGCGGAAGGCATCGCGGTCAAGAAGGTCGGCCGCCTCACCGCCGAAATCCTGCGCAAGCTGATGGAGCAGGTGATCGTCGTCGGCGAAGATGCGCTGGAGCGCGCCGTGAACCTGTTCGTGACGGTGGAAAAGACCGTCGCCGAAGGCGCGGGCGCTGCTGGCCTTGCCGCCCTGCTGGAAGAGCCGCACCTCTTCCGCAACCGCAAGGTGGTGCTGGTGCTCACCGGCGGCAACATCGACACGCGCCTGCTGGCGTCCGTGCTCACCCGTTCGCTGGTCCGCGAAAAGCGCATCACCTCCGTCCGCATCATCGGCAACGACCAGCCGGGCCTGCTGGCCAAGGTCTCCACCGTGATCGGCGAGAATGGCGGCAACATCATCGAGGTGTTCCACAACCGCATGGCCCTCGATGTGCCCGCGAAAGGCGCCGAGTTCGACATCACCATCGAAACGCGCGACGCCCGCCACACGCAGGAAATCATCGATGCGCTCGAGGCCGCCGGCTTCCCCCCGCGCACCAATTGAGACCGCCGAAAACCGGGGGCCAACCCAGCTTCTGGCGACTGACAGGAACGTCAGGCCGCGCCCCTCGCCCTGCCCGAAAAGCAGTGCTAACAGGCTGCAACGACTTAGGAGTCACCGCATGGTTCGTATAGTGCTTGTCGCTCTGGCCGCCTTGGCGCTCAGCGCTTGCAACCCCTCGGTCAAAGTGGATCCGGCGGACCCGTGGGCGACACTGCAGCCGTGGAATCACAGCTGGGCCGAAGTGCAGAAACTGCCCAACGGCGTCGAATACATCGTCCTCCGCAAAGGCGACGACAAGGGCGAACACCCCGGTCCGGAAGATCGGGTCGAGGTGAGGTATGATGGCCGCTTGGCCAGCACTGGTCTCGCCTTCGACGCGACGGGCGAGGAGACGACCTCCTTTGTGCTCAACGGAGTCATCCCCGGATGGACCACCGGGCTCCAGGAAATGCGGCCCGGCGACACCTTCATGTTCTGGATTCCGTGGAGCCAAGCCTATGGCGAGGAAGGTCGGCCGCCGAAAATCCCGGCCAAGTCCGACCTCATGTTCGTTGTCGAACTCGTCAAGGTCATGCCGATCGCTAAGTCCGACCCTGTGGCGTGGGAGAAGGCCAAGCCCTGGCCGACCGACTCTTCCGAAGTTATCCGCCGCCCGTCCGGTCTTGAATATTTCGTTGTGCGGTCGGGCCCCGCCGAAAGCAGCTCGCCGACCGATACGGACGAGATTGTCGTCCACTTCGAGGGTCGTCTTGAAAACGTAAAGCCTGAAGAAGGCGAGAGTGCAGAAAGCGTGCGCGCACGCAGCGTAGTGGCCTCAACCTACGAGGAAGGCCAACCGAAATTCTTCCCCATGAAGGATCTCGTGCCGGGCTGGGCCGAAGCTGCGAAGCTGATGCATAAGGGCGACAGATGGATGGTGCGTATGCCGCCGCAGTTGCTCTACAAGGATGAAGGCGATGGCCGCATCCCGCCGGACGCCACGGTTCTCTATGAACTGGAGCTTCTGGATTTTGGTTCGGCGCAGCCTGCCATCGCCGCGCCGCCGCAGTAGGCACCGTTACCCCGCAACAGCCATCATGCCCCGGCCAACGCCGGGGCGGATGCGCATGCGCTCAACCCACGCCGTAATGCCCGGATAGGCAAACAGCTCGTCCGCCTGCCGCATCACCAGCGGATACATCGCCATATCCACGACCGTGTAGGCGCCGAGGATGAAGTCCTGTCCGGCAAGGCGCGCCTCCAGCTCGGCCAATCCCGGCGGCGTTTTCGACAGCCATGGCGCGGCGGCTTCCGCATCCGGCAGGAAGCCACCGGTCTTGCGCGCCAGCGCCATCAGGATGTTGTTCATGCCGGGCAGGCGAGCCTGACCCACCACCGTCACCGGCACAGGCGCGCGGCCCGGCGGGATTGTGTAGGCCAGCATCATCTCTTCCAGAGCGATGCCAACCGCCTGGCTGTCCGGCCCATGCCCTGCGCTAAACTGGATCATGCCCCCGCATAGCCCTTGCGCCCGGAATGTCCATCGCTAGCCTTGCGCGCATGACATCCCTTGCCCGCGTCCGCGAAATTCTCCACCGCCTCTGCGCGTTCGACACCACGTCGCGCGATTCAAACCTGCCGCTGATTGAATGGGTCGAGGATTTCCTCCGCCCGCTCGGCGCGCATCTGGTCCGCGTGCCCAGCGAGGATGGCAAGAAGTCCAACCTCTGGGCGCGTCTTGGTCCCGATGTGCCCGGCGGCATCGTCCTCTCGGGCCATACCGATGTGGTCCCCGTCGATGGCCAGCCCTGGGTCACCGATCCGTTCGACATGATCGAGACCGGCGGCAAATGGTTCGCGCGCGGCACGACCGACATGAAAGGCTTCATCGCTCTCTCGCTCGCGCACGCGGAGGAAATCGCGAAGCTGCCGCTGAAGAAGCCCATCCATTTCGCTTTCAGCTATGACGAGGAAGTCGGCTGCGCCGGCGTCGAGCCGATGATCGAAGAGATCGGCCGCCGCGGCGCTGCGCCCGCGCTCGTCTGGGTCGGCGAGCCCACGCTCTGGGGCGTGCTCTCCGCCCACAAAGGCATCCGCGACTACGAGATCCGCATCACCGGCAAGGCCGCGCACTCATCCGACCCGCGCATGGGCGCTTCCGCCATCCACGAAGCGATCGACCTTCTCGGCACGCTCCGCCGCATCGCGCGCGAGCAGGAAGCCAACGCGCCGAAGAATTCGGAATTCGATCCGTCCTGGACCACCATCACCGTCGGCGAGATCGGTGGCGGCACCGCGCCCAACATCCTCGCCCGCGAATGCCGCTTCGTCTTCGACGTCCGCACCGTGCCCGGCATCAATCCCGATGCGATGCTCGCGCCGTTCTTTGCCGAGGTCGAACGCGTCCACAACAGGCTGTCGAAACTCGGCGAGGAATGCGGCGTCGTGGTCGATCTCCGCGCCGACGCCCCGCCGCTCCAGCTGCAACGCGACAGCGCCGCCGAAGTCTTCATGCGCGCCCTCACCGGGGACAACCAGGTCCGCGTCGCCGCTTTTGCAACAGAAGCCGGCCAGTTCCAGAAAGCCGGCTTCCCGGCCGTCATCTGCGGCCCCGGCTCGGTCGAGCAGGCCCACCAGCCCAACGAATTCCTCGCGGTCTCGGAGATGCAACGCGGCCTTCAGGTCTTCGAGCGGTTCCTGAATACGCTGCGGGGCTAGCAAGCCCCTCAGCCCTCGCTCTCCAGATACGGCTCCACCGTACCCGTGAGCTTCATCGTCATCGGCTGGCCCTTGCGGTCGAGCGCTGCGCCCGCGACCACGCGCACCCAGCCTTCGCTGACGCAGTATTCCCACACATTGGTTTTCTCGGCGCCGTTGAAGCGGATGCCGATGCCGCGCTCCAGCAGCTCCTTGTCGTGGAAGGGGCTCTTGGGGTCCTGGCTCAGGCGGTCGGGCAGGGTGGTCATGGCACATGCTCGTCTGGTTGAGAGCCGGTCTCTGCCCCAGCTTTGGTTGAAAGGCCAGAGACACGCAAAATTAGAGCGGCTGCCCGCCCCAGGCAATGAACGGCCCGTTCCGGAAGCCTTCCGCGCCCTTGCCATAGACAAACGGCGTTCCATCCGGCCGGATCACGCGCCCGCCTGCGCCGTTCAGCACGGCATGCCCCGCCGCCGTGTCCCACTCCATCGTCGGGCCCCAGCGCGGATAGACATCGGCCTTGCCCGCCGCGACCCAGCAGAATTTCAGCGACGAGCCGATGCCCGTCTGGCTCGCCACTTTGTGGGTCGCAAGAAACGCCTTGGTGCGCTCATCGAGATGCGAGGACGACGTGATCGCCGTCAGCCCCTCGTCCGGATAGGCGCGCGTCTGCAGTTTGCGGCCCTCGCGCAAGATTTCGCCGGGCTCGAAGCCCTCAATGACCTCCGCGCTCGCGCCGCCGAAATACATTTCCTTCCGCGCCGGCGCATAGACCGCGCCCGCGACAGGCACGCCCTTGCAGATCAGCGCGATGTTCACCGTGAAGTCGCCGCGCCGGTTGATGAACTCTTTCGTCCCGTCCACCGGATCGACCAGCAGGAACGCATCCCACACCGTCTCGCCCACGCCCTCGCGCGCCGCACGTTCCTCCGCCAGCACAGGCACGCCCGGCAGCGCTTCTTCCAGCCGCGCCAGAATCACTTCCTCGGCCCGCTCATCCGCATCGGAGACAGGGCTGTAGTCCGCCTTGGTGCGATGCTCGAAATCGCTGTTGTAGACCTCCATCACCCGCACGCCCGCATCCGATGCAATGCCCGCGAACAGGCGCGCGAGGTGTTCGCGCTCAGCGTTCGTCGGCTCGGGAAGCGTGAAGGCCATGATGTCTGTCCGTATTGCGCCCGCCTGCCATCGCGGCTCGCCCGCCATCTGTCAATTCTTGCTGCGGCTTGGCTGGCAGTCCGCCCGCTTCGCGGGCAGCCCCCTCCGTCGCTTCGCGCCACCTCCCCCGCCTTCGGCGAGGGAGGACTTCCCCACCATGCCAGCGGCGTGTGGTCCTGCCCCGCGAAGCGGGGAAGGTGGTCCGAAGGGCCGGAAGGGGCCGACTGCGAAGCAGGCGGATGGACCTAAACCCCGTC
>JAOATF010000101.1 GCA_030158285.1 Hyphomonadaceae bacterium | reverse complement strand
TGGCGATCTCGTTCGCGGCAACCTTGTTGCCCACCGTGTCCATCATGTACGCGGCCTTCAGCGTCAGCAGGCGGCACATCTCGATGTCCGTACGGGCCTCGCCGATGCGCTGTTCCCACACCGACTGTTCCGCCACCTTCTTGCCGAACGCTGTCCGCGTCAGCAGGCGCTTGCACATCTTCTCGAGCGCCACTTCCGCGGCCCCAATCGTGCGCATGCAGTGGTGGATGCGGCCCGGCCCGAGACGGCCCTGGGCGATCTCGAAGCCACGGCCTTCGCCGAGGATCATGTTCTCGATCGGAACCTTCACGTTCTCCAGCAGCACTTCCGCGTGGCCGTGCGGCGCGTCATCATAGCCGAACACCGGCAGCATGCGCAGCACCTTGATCCCCGGCGTGTCGAGCGGCACGAGGATCTGCGATTGCTGCTGGTGCTTGGCGGCGTTGAAGTCCGTCTTGCCCATCACGATGGCGATCTTGCAGTGGCTGTCGCCCACGCCCGACGACCACCATTTGCGGCCGTTGATCAGATAGTGGTCGCCCTTGTTCTCGATGCGCGTCTCGATGTTGGTCGCGTCCGAGGAAGCCACCTGCGGCTCCGTCATCAGGAAGGCCGAGCGGATCTCACCGGCCATCAGCGGCTTCAGCCACTTTTCCTTCTGCGCCTTCGAACCATAGCGGTGGAACACTTCCATGTTCCCCGTGTCGGGCGCGGAGCAGTTGAACACTTCGGACGCAAAGCCGACGCGGCCCATCAGCTCGGCGAGCGGCGCGTACTCGGCATTGGTGAGACCTGCGCCATGATATTCTGAATCGTCATGCTCGCTCGGCGGCATGAAGAGGTTCCACAGGCCTTCCTTCTTCGCGATGGCCTTGAGGTCGTGCACGATCTGCGGCGTGACCCAGCGGTCGCCAGACGCGTGCTGCTTCTCGAACGTCTCGACGTTCGGATAGATGTGTTTGTCCATGAAGTCCGAGACGCGGCGGATGTAGTCCTTGGTCTTTTCGCTGAAATCGAAATTCATGGTTGGGGCTCCTGTTTCTTCCCGGCCGCGCGAGTCAGCGCTGCGTCCCGTTATTCAGGCCCCTGCCCGTCGGGTTCGCAGCCGCACGGTTTTCACCTTTTGGTGGATCGTGCGTATCCCTGCGTCCGTGGCAAGGCAATGGGAGAAAGCCCCGTTACAGGGGGCCTTCAGTCACAATTCGAATGTCGAGTATCTTGTGCGGTCGCTCAGTACCGCCCGAGCGTGATTGCCGGCAGCGATCTTTCGGCGAGTTGAGCCAGATCACGCCACCAGTATCCGTTCAGCTGTACGATCTGGCCGCCCACACTGTCGGCCTTGCGTCCGGTCGGCTCCCCGCCCAGCGCTTCATAGAAGTCGCGCCCGGCGCCGTTGTCGCGCAGCACCCACAGCCCGCCCGAGAACAGGCCCCGGCGAATGCAGTGATCTGCCGCCGCCTTCATCAGCACGCGGCCGATGCCGATCCCGCGATGCTCCTTCAGGACGTAGACCATCGAAATCTCGGCTTCCCACGGGGCAAACGCCTCCCGCGAGGCGCCCATGGACGCAAAGCCCACGATCTCCTGCCCGTTCACGGCAACCAGCACCTCCTCGTCGAGGTCCTGCGCCCGCCGATCCAGCTGCGCACGCCAGCGCGTCGCGAGCCGGCGCTCGGAAAGATTGTCGAGAAACGCGCTGTCGAGCAGCCCGCGATAGGCCTCTTTCCAGGTCTGCGCGTGGACGCGCGCCACTCCGGCAGCATCCGTCCGACGGGCCGTGCGAATGTGGATCATCCCTGCCTCCTGCCGACTCAGTCAGACTGGTGGGGTCCGCCGGGAAGCGCAAGAGTCCTGCGTTCGACTCCACAACCATCAGCGCGTATGTGCATCGCCTGTGCAACGGTTGCCCGGTGTTGATTCCGGTCCTGCTTCCAGATTGAGCTTTTCTCTCAAATGTCTCCCGCCATCCTTGGAACCATTCTTGTCGCCACGCTGGTAACCGCTGCCATTTCCGGCGTGTTCGGCATGGCCGGCGGGCTCCTCCTGATGGGCGTGCTGGCCTCGTTCGTGCCCGTGGCCACGGCCATGGTGCTGCACGGCTTCATCCAGATCGTGTCGAACGCCTCGCGCGCCTTCCTGTGGCGCCGCCACATCATCTGGCCCCTGATCGCGCGTTACGCGATCGGCGTCACCGGAGCGCTGCTCCTGATCGTGATGATCCCCTGGCGACCGAACCAGACGGAGGTGTTCTTCCTCCTCGGCCTCACCGCAATGCTGGTGTGGATTCCGAAATCTTGGATCGAGATCAATGTCGAGCGACCGCTGCAGGCTGAAACCTGCGGCTTCCTCGTCCAGACCCTCAACACACTCGCCGGCGTCGCGGGCCCGCTGCTCGACATCTTCTTCGTGAAGACGCTCCTGCCCCGGCAAGCCGTCGTCGCCACCAAGGCCGCCACGCAAGTCATGGCCCACGCCGTGAAGATCGCCTTCTGGGGCTTTCCCCTCATCGGCATCCTCTCCAATTCCGACACCGCGGCCCAGGCCGGCTTCCCGCCCCTCTGGGCCTTCGCGGTCATCGTCCCGCTGTCGCTGCTGGGCACATGGCTCGGCGGCCAAGTCCTCGACCGCATGACCGATGCCAACTTCCGCACCTGGACCAAATGGATCGTCACCGCCACCGGCGCCGTCTACCTCGCCCAAGCCGCCATGCTGCTCTGATCCGTCCCGAGAATGAGGGAAACTCGCTGTACAAATCCAAGGGAAACAGCGTCACCTGTTTCCAATGATCTCAAAGCACTGGCCCAAAAAGATGAGGGAAACAGGGCTTTGGATTCAATGGCATCATGCGCTGATTTATACTGCTGCGCATGACACGAGC
>JAOATF010000100.1 GCA_030158285.1 Hyphomonadaceae bacterium | reverse complement strand
CATGACAAGCAACAGCGGCTGCCCCCTCCGTCATGCTTCGCATGCCACCTCCCCCGCGCTCCGCGCGGAGGAGGACAGCAACGTGCTCGCTTGCGTGCACATCGGCCTGTCGCGCCGTAGCTCAGCGAAGGCGGAAGGGGGCAGCCGCCGCCCTGCGCTCACCGCACAAGCCCGCGCTCCGCCCCCCTATTCCCTATTGCCTATTCCCCACTGCCTCGCGCGCGCCAGCGCAGCGAGACCGTCCCTGCACGCTTGCAGCTCAGTCAACCGCGAGCGGTTTCACCAGCTCGGCTTCCCTGGCGCACCAGGCGGCATCCGGAACACCACCCGCAGCCCGCGCCGCAGCCAGTTCCGTGCGCGCCTGCGCCAGCTCGGCGCGATAGGCGTCCGAGCTCTGCAGCGCCGCGAACACGCCGGCCGCATTGGTCCGCCCGGCTTCAACGGCGCTCATATTGTGCACGCCACACACGACACGGCTTTCGCCATAGGCGCGGCCACGCGCTAGCACCGGCGTCGCATGATCAGGGGCGACTTGCGCCACCACCAACCCCGCGATCCATCCAAGCGAGGCATGCCCCGAGGGATAATCAAAACTCTTGGCGATGCCGCCTTCGCGATCGATGCAGATATTGCCCGGGTTGTGAACGAAGGGGCGGGTCCGGCGATAAAGCTGCTTGGCCGCTTCAGCGGCCATGCCGGCGTCCATCGTCGTGCGTCCGAGGATGCCCATCAGCGCGGGCGAGTTTTGCGGCGTCAGCGAGACGCCGATCGAGCACGAGAAATCCTTCAGCAGGTCAGCCGGCTTGTAGCTGTCGTCATTCTTCGCGAGGTCCCAGCGCGGCGTGCCTTCCAGCGCGCGCGTCTTGCGGAAGATTTCCCAGTCCAGCGTGTTGCGCGTCTCACCCTCTTTCGGGGCGACGGGAATAGTGGCGATGGCGTTGGGCAGCGTCTGGGGCGTCAGGAAGCCGATGGGGCGCGCGGCTGGCGTGGCTGGCGCGGCGGGGACCGCAGGCGCCGTTCCCGGCTGGGCCGCCGTCTGGTTGATACCGCCAGCGCAGGCCACAAGCACAGCCAGCCCGACTGCCAATGCGGCATACGTCCCGGCTTCGGCCTTCGGCTTCATGGCGCTGTCTCCCTGGGCGCTGTCTTGGTGCCGGGCACTACGTATGTCTTGAATCCGTCACCTAGCAAGCGTGATTGCCGCCGCAACGGCGCTCATGCCAGTCTAACCGGCACATTTGGGGGAATAACTCCGTGATCGAACGCCAGCTCGACATCGCCACAGCCGATGGGGCGACAACCACATTCATCGTTCATCCGGATCGCGGCGGGCCTTTCCCGGTCATCGTTTTCCTGATGGACGCCCCTGCCATCCGCGAGGAATTGCGCGACATGGCGCGGCGGTTTGCGACCTCCGGCTACTACGTGATGCTACCCAATCTGTATTACCGCGCCAGCGTCATGGAGATGGACCAGGACGCGCTGATGAGCGCCGACTCACCCGAGCGCAAACGGATGTTCGATCTCATGATGACGCTCGACATCCCGATGGTGATGTCCGACGTCGACGCGATGGTCTCATTTGCCGACGCCGATCCCGCCGCCAATGCAAAGTCCATCGGCACGGTCGGTTACTGCATGAGCGGCCGTTATGCCGTCTGCGCCGCCGGGCGGCATCCGGATCGCGTGAAGGCCACCGCCTCGATCTACGGCGTACGACTTGTTACCGACGACAAGGACAGCCCACATCTTGTCGCGAAGACCTCGCCCGCCGAATTCTACTTCGCCTGCGCCGAGCGCGACCACTATGCGCCGCAGGAGATGGTCGACCAGCTGATCCGCGATCTCGCCGGCGCCAATGGCGAGGTGGAGCAGTATCCCGGCACCGATCACGGCTTTGCCTTCCCCAAGCGCGCGCTCTACAACAAGCTCGCTGCCGAACAGCACTGGCAGCGTTGCCTCGCCCTGTTCCGGAGACGCCTAGCCTGATGACGCAATCCTGGACCGATCTCGCCGCCCAGCTGCGCACCACCGACTGGGACTCCACTCGCGCCGTCGCCGACATGTGCGACGACATCGCGGCGCAAACCGCGTACGCCGCCCTTCGGGGCTCTCTCTCGAACGTCACGCTGACAATCGCGCATACAAGCCGCGCCGAAAGCCGGCTCGAGATCATTCCGAGCCAGCGCGGCGCCATCCAGTTTCTCTACGTCGACACGCAGACGCCGGAGCGCATGTGGCGCAGGCATGAGCCTCCGGAAAAAGCGCTCGAACGATTCAGGAAGGCGATGGTGCAGATCGGGTGGGTGGCCGAGGCCTGACCTAGTACTCGAACAGTTTCGCGTCCCGTTCGGCGCGTTTCCTGGCCGCCTCCAGAATGTGGGCGGCCAGTACTTTTTTGGTCCCCTTGCCCTTCAGCGCATTGGACGGATCGAGGTGGTGCTTGTCGACAAGCGCGCGCAATTCCTTCGCATCGAACTTGGCAATACGCGCCTCGAACTCCGCCGGGTTCTTCTTGAATTCCACCAGCGGCAGGAAGCCATCGATGTTGCGTTCCGCCATGCGCTTCTCGACCAGCTCCTGGCCGAACTTCGCGAGCACGTCTTCCATCTTCTTGCCGAAGGCCGGATTGGCGACGGCTTCTTCCGTCACGACCTTGAACATGTTCGACAGCGCACGGTCGATCATGGCTCTCTCCGCTAGATGAGGCCGGCGCGTTCGCGGAACTCCGCCGCGAACTGGCGTATCGTCTGCGCCGCCGGACCGTATTTCTGTTCCAGAGTGCGCTTGTTTTCAGACCATTCAGCCGCCCGCGCGATCTGCTCGGCCTGCGGGATGCGCGTGTCGAAGACGTTGAACTGCTGCTTCAGCATTTCCGCTTCGCTCTGGTGCAGCGTGTTGTGGTCTTCATACTTGGTGATCAGCGTCCAGATGCGCTCGTCCGTGAAGCGCCGCTGTTCCATCGAGCGCAGCGCGCGCTTGCGGAAGGCGAAGATGCCGAGGCGCGAGACATAGTCGGGAATGGTCGGGATGACGATGAACTCGGAGAGTTCGATCGCCGCCTCGGCGAACATCGAAATGCCCGGCGGGCAATCGAACAGCACAAGGTCGTAGCTTTCCGACACGTTCTCGATCGCCGACGCGGTGAGACGCGAAAAGCGCGTGTTGAGCTGGCGGATATCGAAGCCCTGGCTGACCCACTTCTCCAGCGCGTGCCGCTCGATGTAGCGGAATTCAGGTGTCGAGATCAGCAGGTCCAGCGCGGGGTCGCCGGCGATGTCGCTGACGCGGCCGGCGATGAACTGGCGGAAGAAGCGCGGTTCGCCGCCGTAGACGTACTGGTTGAAGTACTCGTCGATAGTGTGGCCGTGCTGCCGGAGCTCGATCCAGCGGTCCTGCCCGGCCAGCATCATCGAGACGTTCGACTGCGGATCGAGGTCGATCACGAGCACGCGCAGCCCTTCGGAGGACAGCACTTCGGCGAGGCTGGCCACCGTGGTGGACTTGCCGACGCCGCCTTTCATGTTCACGACCGAAACCGTGCGCGGCGTCACGGGATACTCCAGCTAGGCCTGTCAGGGGTAAGCGAGCGGACAGGCGTCAGCCGGTTTGCCGCCAAGGTCAAGCGACCGCCTGTGGATTAGCCGCCGAAACGCCGGCTACTTGTCGGCCTTCTTCTCGTCCCGCATCGAGGGCGGCGCCAGGAAGGGATTCGTACCAGGTTCGATATAGACGAGACCCAGCTCCTCCTGTTCCGCGGCAATGCGGGCCTGCTCGGCGCGGTACGCCTTGACCCGTTTCTGCAGCTCCACCTGCTTGGCGAAGTTGGCCGCGACTTCCGGGTCGGCCCACGTGTTCGGCAGCACCCAGACGCAGAACCCCACGATCAGCGCGACGCTGACGATCAGGTAGTTCATGTACTTCCAGCCCCAGTTGATGGGCTTCCAGAAGCTTGAGGGGCTGTTGTCGTCTTCGTTGTTGTTCTGGCTCATGTCACACCGGCTTCAGTTCTGGCGGCACAAATTTCTCGCGCAGCGTCACCAGTTCCTCGGCAATCGAGGGGTGAAGCGCGCAGGTACGGTCGAAATCCGCCTTGGACGCACCCATCTTTACGGCGATGGCCACGGCCTGGATGATCTCTGGCGCGTCCGGCCCGACAATGTGAACGCCCACCACGCGCTCATCTTCGGCCCGCACCACCAGCTTCATTAGCACACGTTCCTCATCCCTCGTGAGCATGTCTTTCATGGGACGGAACTTGGTCTTGTAGATATCGACCATTCCGAAGGCTTTCCGGGCATCCGCCTCGGTCATGCCGACGACGCCAACCGGGGGCTGGGTGAAGACCGCATGGGGGATGTCCGCGTGGTCGAAACTGGTCGGTTTGTCCATGAATTCGGTCTGGGCGAAGGCCTGCCCTTCCCGGATCGCGACCGGGGTGAGGTTCACCCGGTCGGTCACGTCCCCCACGGCCCAGATGTGCGGGACGTTGGTGTGGGAATACTCGTCGACGATCACCGCGCCCTTGTCGTTCAGCTTCACGCCGGCCTTCTCGAGACCGAGGCCTTTGGTGTGCGGCTCGCGGCCCACCGCGAACAGGATCTTGTCGGCTGTCACTGTCTCGTTGTTCGACAGCGTCATGGTGATCTTGCCGTTGTCCTTCTTCAGCGTTTTGGGCGCCGCGTGGGTGATGACCTTCACGCCCTTGCGTTTCAGTTCATCATGCACGTGCGTGCGAACATCATCATCGAAGCCGCGCAGCACCGTCTCGCCGCGATAGACAAGGCAGACGCGCGCGCCGAGGCCGCTCATGATGCCCGCGAACTCGACCGCGATGTAGCCGCCGCCGACGATCACGATGTGCTCGGGCACGGCGTCGAGATGGAACATCTCGTTGGACGAGATCGCGAGATCGATGCCCTCCACGTCCTGCGGCAGGATCGGCGCGCCGCCGACCGCGATCAGGATCTTTGCCGCCGTCACCGTGCGGCCGGACTTCAGCAGCTTCAGCGTATGAGCATCGGCGAACTCCGCACGCTCCTCGATGATCTCGACGCCGGCGTTGCGCAGGTTGCGCGCGTAGATGCCGGACAGGCGATCAACCTCGCGGTGCATCTTGTCCATGAAAAGGTTATGGTCGTAGCTCGCGTTCTCGACAGTCCAGCCATAGCCCTTCATGTGATGAAGCGAGCGGCCGAACTCGCTGGCGTAGACCATGTACTTCTTGGGCACGCAGCCACGGATCACGCAGGTGCCGCCCGCGCGATGTTCCTCGGCGACGGCGACCTTCTTGCCGGTCATCGCCGCAAGGCGCGCAGCCCGGACGCCGCCGGAACCGGCGCCGATAACAAAGAGATCGTAGTCATAGGCCATCGGTCGCCTCGGGCCCCGCCTGGGGGCTTTGCTTCGGGGTCTTATCTAGGGAGTCGGGGCGAGGCGCGAAACCCCTTTGAGTCCAAAGGTCGCCCGCGGCGCTTGGTTTAGCGTCCGGCCAAGGTCCACGTCATTGAGAAAGTCAGGCCACAAGCCTCGACAGCTTTGCCGTCCTTGCTAATCGGGGTGAAAGGCGTCTTTCGCAACCACCTGCCGAATGCGTCCGCTAGCCGCGATCCAGAAAGCGTCGTGTCTGTGACGCTCGTTACGGCGCCACTTGCATTGATGCAGAAGGTCGCCGTGGTTGTGCCAGTTTCTCCATTGCGTCGCGCGGGCGCGGGATATTCCGGCGCCAGCATGGGTTGCATTGGATATGCCGTGCGCTCCGGATCATCCGGGGGCAGCATCCAGACAAACTGCAAGTCCGTCTGACATGACGCGACGGGTTGCCCTTTGATGTCGATCGCGGGATCAAATTGCGTTGCCAAAATCCAGTCCGTGGTCGCCTGAGTCCTCAACTCCGACGCTGAGCTTCTTCCAACCTTTATGTTGGTCGGACGGCCGGTCTCGTCGGTACACACCCTGAGAGCGAGGTCTCCGTCACGCTTTGCTGCGATGTCTTCGGCTTCGAATTGTGGACGTTTTGACCAGTCCAGCTTTGGCTTGGCCGACGAAAACAATACCTGCCATGTGTCAAAGTCCGGCTGCGCATAGGCGCTCATCGACCATACGCAAAGCGGGACAAGTACCGCAGCAGATCGCTTCAGCATTGCTTGCCGCTCCAAATATTTACTTCACGACGAGCGGCCATGCCGCGCCGATGCCGGTCGCGGCCTTGCCGGAGGTATCGCCCTTGTAGGTATAGAGCGGCTTGCCTTTGTACGCCCACTGCTTGCCGCCATCATCGCGCGCGACGACGGTCCAGTCGCCATCGTTGGCTGCGCCCGCAGCAGCCGCGAGTGGCGGCCATGCGGTGGCGCAGGCGCCGTTGCAGGCGGATTTGCCCGGCGTGCGATCATTCGCGAAGGTGTAGAGCGGCTTGCCGTCCGGCGAGAGGAAGCTGCCGTCCTTTTCACTGACACCCGGCGGGCTGGCCCATGCGGCGCCAGCGAGGGTGAGCGCGCCGATCACCATCAGCCCAACAGACCTGAACATGGCAGCCTCCATCGCCCGGCGCACAGCTTGCGCCCGACCGTGAAGCTAGCACCCGTGCGCGGTCCGGCAACGCCGTTTGCGCAGGTCAGTTCGGCAGCTGGAAGCCCGGCGGCAGGCCTTCCATGCCGGCCGGCGGCGGAGGCGGCGCCGGGTTCGCGCCCGTCGGCCAGGCAGCGTTCAGCTTGGCGACGGCCTTGGTCGCGGCTTCGCGGGAGAGCGAGTCGAGATGCGCCATCGTTTCCTGCATCACCACCTCGTTCTTCTGGGTGACGGCCTCGCCCTCTTTCGAGGTCAGCAGCTTCAGCAGGAACTCGAGTTCCTTGATGTTGAATTCCTTGGTCAGGCTGCCCACCAGCGTCTTCTTCAGCTCGGGCATATTCGCCTCGACGTCGCGGCTGACCGAGATGAGAAGTTGGTTGGCCTGGTCCTGCTGGATCGTACCGTTCCGCATCTCGCCCTGCACTGACTGCATCACGAACTGGCGCGTCATGTCGCCGGTCAGGACCACGTCCGCGATCTTGCCCGCAATACGCTCTTCGCCCAGCGGCGCGCCCACGGGGGTGCATGCGCTTACTGCCAGAACAGCGCCCAGGATGGCGGGTTTCCAGAAGGTCATGTCTCAATCCCTGTCAGCCGGGCCCGTCCGAAGGGCCCCGGTTCGGGCTGGCGTGTATCACCCGGCGGGGCCAAACCCTAGAGGCATTCGAGGGCATTCGGCCGCTTATCCCCGGCGGGGGTTCACAATCCGGGCTCCGGAGGTCTCGCCCACGATCACCTGGTCGGCATAGCCGATGAAAAGCCCGTGCTCGACCACGCCCGGCAGGTCATCCAGCAAGGCGGCAAGCGCCTTCGGATCGGCAATCCGCCCGCAAGCCAGATCGAGGATCAGGTGGCCGCCATCGGTGTGCAGCAGGCTCTCCCCGGTCGCCATCCGCCATGAGGACGGCGCATCGCCGAGGCCGACATCTGCGAGACGGTTGTGGATGCGATGACGGGTCAGCTCGGAGCCGAAGGCGTTGATCTCGATTGGCAGCGGGAATTGGCCGAGCGCGTCGACCTGCTTGGTCGGGTCCGTGATCACCACCATCCGGTCCGATGCTTCGGCGATAATCTTCTCGCGCAACAGCGCCGCGCCGCCGCCCTTGATGAGGTTGAGGTCCGGATCGAACTCGTCCGCGCCGTCGATGGTGAGATCGATCCGTGTCAGCTCATCCGGCGAGACGATCTTGATGCCAAGGGAGCGCGCCAGCTTGTCGGTCGCTTCCGACGTTGGCGTGCCGATGATCTTGAGACCCTGGCTTACCTTCTCCGCCAGCAGGCGCACGAAGATTGCGGCGGTGGAGCCGGTGCCGAGGCCCAGCACCATGTCGGGCTCGACCAGTTTCAGCGCAGCCTCGGCCGCGTTGCGCTTTGCAACATCAGACATCGATCAACTCCGGCCCGAGGCCTAACCCTTCTTGCCGGGCTCGCCGGTGGCGGCGCGCGCGCCAGCGGTCATCAGGTTCATGAAGCCTTCGGTGGCCTGACCACCCATCGAGTACCATTGCTTGAGATAGAATTCGGGGCTGACCAGCTCGATGTTCTGCTCGATGCGCTGCTTCACGGCGCCGACAAGGGTTTCGTTGACCGGCGTCAGGTCCGGAAGCCCCAGGAATGCGCGCGCCTCTTCGGGGGTGCACTCCACGGTGATGTTCATCTTCATGGCCCGACTCCTCTGGTCGCGGGCACCTGACAGGATTTCAACCGCTTTGGAAACTACAGTGCGCCTCGCAGGCGGCGGCATTTCGCCGTGTGCCCAAGGCTCCAGCGGTCGCGCCATCCGCCAATTTATTTTACCCGGGCATAATTGACGTGCGATTTTTACCCGGGTAATAGCCCCGCCGAACACGGAGGCTCACATGACCGCCACCCCAACCACGATTGCTTTTGAAGGCGACCGCCGGCTCGTTTCCGGCTCGCTTGCGGACGTCGCCATCACCGTAAGAAAGCGGACCGGCAAAGGGACGCACGAGAACATCCTGGTGTTCGACCATGCGACGGGAAAGACGCTGCACCTCGACCTGACCGGGGCGGAGCGCGATGTCCGCGCCCGCTACACGGAGACGCCAGCGACCGAAATCGAGGCACCGGGTGATGAGAGTGCAGCCGGGCCCCGCGGCCGCGGTCGCCCCAGATTGGGTGTCGTGGCACGTGAAGTCACGCTGCTGCCCCGGCACTGGGACTGGCTCAACGCACAACCAGGAGGCGCATCTGTCGCCCTGCGCAAGCTGGTGGAGGATGCTCGCAGGACGCGTGGTCAATCCGACGCCTTGCGTGTGCGGCAGGAAGCAGCCTATCGCTTCCTTTCCGCCATTGCTGGGGATTGGCGCAACTACGAGGAATCAACCCGCGCACTGTACGCTGGCGACGCCGTTCGCTTCCGCGAGCTTACGGAGTCCTGGCCTGTCGATGTTCGGGATCACGCCCGCCTGCTTGCCGACGACGCCTTCACCGCCCGAAAGACCTGATCGGACCCGCTCGTGACTGAAACGCTGGAAACTTCACAGGCGCCGCTGAAGGATGTGGTGGCCCACACCAGGCCGCTGTGGCGGACGTTCCTCGCCTTCCTCGCGCCGATGATGCTGGCGAACGTGCTGCAGTCTCTTTCTGGCACGATCAACAGCGTGTTCCTCGGCCACATGATCGGCGTGCAGGCGCTGGCGGCGGCGACGCAGTTCTTCCCGATCATGTTCTTCATGATGGCGTTCGTGATCGGCCTTGGCGCAGGCGCCTCGGTGCTGATCGGACAGGCGTTTGGCAAGGGCGACATTGAAAAGGTGCGCACCATTGCGGGCGCTTCGCTGGCCCTGGCGATCGTGTTCGGCTTCGTGCCTGCCGTGCTGGGCGGCATCTTTGCCGAGCCGCTGATGATCGCGCTGCAGACGCCGCCGGACATCATCCATGAAGCCACCGCCTACGCGCGCATCATGATGATCTCGATGCCGATCTTCTTCGTCTTCCTGCTGGCGACCTCCATCCTGCGCGGCGTCGGCGATGCGGTGACGCCGCTCTGGACGCTGGCGCTGTCGACGGGCGTTGGCCTGCTGGTCACGCCGGCGCTGATCCTCGGCACGTTCGGCCTGCCGCAGATGGGCGTGGCGAGCGCGGCGGCGGCTTCGCTGATCTCGCTGTTCGTCGCGATGGCCTGGCTGGCCTGGCACCTGATCCGCAAAGGCAATCCGCTGGCCCCGACACCGGAGCTACTGAAACATGTGAAGCTTGACCCGAAAGTGCTCGGCGCCGTGCTGCGGCTTGGCGTGCCGACGGGCTTCCAGATGGTGATGGTGGCGACGGCGGAGATCGCCCTGCTCGGCATGGCCAATGGCTATGGCTCGCAGGCGACGGCCGCCTATGGCGTCATCAACCAGATCATCGCCTACGTGCAGTTCCCGGCCATGTCGATCGGCATCTCGGCGTCGATCCTCGGCGCGCAGGCCATCGGCGGCGGACGCCAGCACATGCTGTGGCCGATCACGCGACTGGCGTTGCTGTTCAACATACTGATCACGGGCACGGGCGTGGTGATCGTCTATCTTCTGTCTGGCCCAATCGTATCGATGTTCATCACCGATACCGCCGTGGTGCAGCTGACCCAGCACCTGCTGCATATCGTTCTTTGGAGCATGATCCTGTTCGGCTTCGCGGTCGTGTTTTCCAGCATGATGCGCTCCTCCGGCACGGTTCTCGCGCCGACCGCATTCGGCGTCCTCGCCATCCTGCTGGTCGAGATTCCGGTGGCCTGGTATCTCAGCCGTGAGATCGGCATCGACGGCGTCTGGTGGGCCTACCCGGCGACCTTCATCGCGATGTTCCTGATGCAGGGCGGGTACTACACCTTCGTCTGGCGCAAGCGCTCGATCCGCGCGCTGGTCTGAACCGACGCTTTACCTCTCGTGAGTCTGGCCCTTCCCGGCAGCCGTGCTAGGGATGCGCCCAGACATTGCCTAGTCAAGGCTATCAGGGCCCAGCAAGGGCCATCAGGGAGACATCGCCATGGCGCTCGAGAACCTTCAGCTGCGTTCGCTGGCCAAGAAGTCCGGTGAGCTTGAACTGTCGCTGGTGAAACTGCCGGTGGCCGATCCGGCCCCGGATGAGATCGTGGTGCGCATCGAAGGCACGCCGATCAACCCGTCCGACCTCGGCCTGCTGATCGGCCCCGCCGATGTCTCCACGCTGAAAGTCTCCGGCACGAAGGAGCTGCCGGTTGTCACCGCCGCGATCCCGGAAATGGCGCTGCGGGCGATCGCTGCCCGCCTCGATGAATCCATGCCGGTCGGCAATGAAGGCGCAGGCACCGTTGTGGCCGCCGGTTCTTCCCCCGAAGCGCAGGCGCTGATGGGCAAGATGGTCGCCATCCTCGGCGGCGAGATGTACGCGACCTATCGCACCGTGAAGGCCAAGGCCGCGCTGCCGCTCCCGGCTGGCGCAACAGCGGCGGATGGCGCCTCCTGCTTCGTCAACCCGCTCACCGCGCTCGCCATGGTGAAGACCATGCAGCTCGAAGGCCACACCGCGCTCGTCCACACCGCCGCCGCATCGAACCTCGGCCAGATGCTGAACAAGATCTGCATCAAGGATGGCGTGCAGCTGGTGAACATCGTCCGCTCCGACGAGCAGACGAAAATCCTGAAGGACATCGGCGCCAAGCACATCGTGGACTCCTCCAAGCCGACCTTTCAGGAAGACCTGATCTCCGCCTTGAAGGACACCGGCGCGACGCTGGCGTTCGATGCCATCGGCGGCGGCAAGCTGGCCGGTCAGATCCTCGGCGCGATGGAGATCGCTCTCAATTCGCGGCCGGGCGCCTACAGCCGCTATGGCTCGTCCACGCACAAGCAGGTCTACATCTACGGCCGCCTCAGCCTCGAGCCGACCATCCTCGGCGCGGCCTATGGCATGGCGTGGGGCGTGGGCGGGTTCCTGCTGACGCCGTTCCTCGGCAAGGTTGGCATGGAAGAGGCCGGCAAGATGCGCGGACGCGTGGCGGCCGAGCTGAAGACCACATTCGCCAGCCACTACACCAAGACGCTGTCGCTCCGCGACGTGTTCGATCCGGAAACGATCAAGGCCTACAACCGCAAGGCGACCGGCGAGAAATTCCTGATCAACCCGAGCCTCTGATACATCTGAGACATTCCGCGGCCTTTCCCTGAACAGTCGGTATGCTAGACAGCCGGCGTTAGGGAAGGCCGCGCCATTCGCCGTCAGAGCGAAGGCCGGGAGACTGGGAAGGAAGCTCGCCTTGATGACCCGTGATGAAGCGCTCGCGAAGCTGACCGCGCCCGGCCAGCCGTTCGAACTCGTTGCGACCGAGGCCATCGGGCGGAAGGTGCTCACCTTCAAGAATGGCCCGAAGAACCTGCGCGAGATTTTTGAGGCGACGCGTAGCGACAAGGAATTCATCGTCTACGAAGACGAACGCTACACCTACGAAGATACGTGGCGTCTGGCCTGCACCCTCGCCCATCACCTGGTGAATGCGTTCGGCGTACGCAAGGGCGACAATGTCGCCATCGCCATGCGCAACTATCCCGAGTGGATGATCGCCTACGCCGCTATCACCTCCATCGGCGCGGTCGCCATCGCGGTGAACGCGCTGTGGACCGCCGACGAGATGGCGCACGGCTTCAACCTGTCGGACCCGAAAGTGATCATCGCTGACCAGGAGCGGATCGACCGTATCGTGTCGCTGCCCTCACCGCCGACCGGGCGGATCATCGCGGTGCGCCCGACCAAGGCGCTGCCGGCCAATGCGACGGCCTATGCCGACGTGATGGCGAAAGGCGAACACACCGCGATGCCGAACGTCGATGTCGGCCTCGAAGACGATGTGCAGATGCTGTTCACGTCCGGCTCGACGGGCAATCCGAAAGGCGCGGTCTCGACGCATGGCAATGTGATCGCGGCGTTGCTATCGTGGGAGCTCGACCTGCACGCCTCGTGGGAAGTCGGCCTGCTGACGCCGCCGGACCCGAACGTGCCCGCACAACAGACGGCCATGCTGCTGGCGATCCCGCTCTTCCACGTCACCGGCCTGCTGGCGTGCTACATGCAGTCCTACCGTTTCCAGCGCCGCATGATCCTGATGTACAAGTGGGATGTGGAGCGCGGCGCCGAGATCATCGAGCGCGAAGGCATCACGCACATGACGGCGACGCCCGCGATCACCGGCGACCTCGTCGCCTATTCGCGCCGCACAGGCCGCAAATTCCCGACGCTGGTTCAGATCGGCGGCGGCGGCGCGGCGCGGGCGCCGGAACAGGTGCGCGCGATCGATTCCGTGTTCGAAAAAGCCTATCCCGGCACGGGCTGGGGCATGACCGAAACCAACGCGATCGGTGTTGGCATCGCGGCGGCGGATTACCTGCGCAAGCCGGAAAGCTCGGGCCGCTGCTCCGCCGTGCTGCAGATCCGCGTCGTGGATGAAAACGGCAAGTCGCTTCCGACAGGACAGCGCGGCGAGCTGCAGATCCGCGGCGCGTCGATCATGCGCGGCTATTACAAGAACCCGAAAGCCAACGCTGCCGAATTCGTTGATGGTGACTGGTTCCGCACCGGCGATGTCGCTGTGATCGACGACGAAGGCTTCCTCTTCATCGTCGACCGCATCAAGGACCTGGTGATCCGCGGCGGCGAGAACATCGGCTGCGGCGCCGTCGAATACGCGCTGCAGGAACACCCCGCCGTTGAGGAGGCCTGCGTCTACGGCGTGCCGGACGAGCGGTTGGGCGAGGAAGTCGCCACAACGCTCTACATCAGCAGGCCAGTGAGCGAGGCGGAGCTGCGCGACTTCCTCTCGACGCGCCTCGGGAAATTCCAGATCCCGCGCTACTTCAAGTTCGAGAGCCAACCGCTCCCGCGCGGGGCCACGGGCAAGATCCTCAAGAAGGACCTTCGCGCGCAGGCCGCGCAGGA
>JAOATF010000099.1 GCA_030158285.1 Hyphomonadaceae bacterium | reverse complement strand
CCTCGATGCGCATCATCTCCGACATCTTCGCCTACACCTCGCAGAAGATGCCGAAATACAATTCGATCTCGATCTCCGGCTATCACATGCAGGAAGCCGGCGCGACGGCCGACCTCGAGCTCGCCTACACGCTCGCCGATGGGGTGGAGTACATCCGCTCCGGCATGGCCGCCGGTCTCGGTGTCGACAAGTTCGCCCCGCGCCTGTCGTTCTTCTGGGCGATCGGCATGAACTACTTCATGGAAGTCGCGAAGATGCGCGCCGCTCGCCTGCTCTGGGCGAAGCTGGTCAAGCAGTTCGATCCCAAGTCCGACAAGTCGCTCTCCCTGCGCACGCACTCGCAGACCTCCGGCTGGTCGCTCACGGCGCAGGACGTCTACAACAACACAATCCGCACCTGCCTCGAAGCCATGGCCTCGGCCGGTGGCCAGACGCAATCGCTGCACACCAACTCATTCGACGAAGCGCTCGCCCTGCCGACCGACTTCTCGGCCCGCATCGCGCGCAACACGCAGATCTTCCTGCAACAGGAAGGCGGCGCCTGCCGCACCATCGATATGTGGGGCGGCTCCTACTACGTCGAACGCCTCACCTACGATCTCGCCCGCAAGGCGTGGGCCCACATCCAGGAAGTCGAAGCCATGGGCGGCATGGCGAAAGCCATTGAGGAAGGCCTGCCCAAGCTCCGCATCGAAGAAGCCGCCGCCAAGACGCAGGCCCGCATCGACAGCGGCGTGCAGACCATTGTCGGCGTCAACAAGTTCCGCCTCAACGAAGCCGAAGACGTGCCGGTGCTGAAAGTCGACAACGCCAAGGTCCGCCAGCTGCAGCTCGACAAGCTCGCCCGCCTCCGCAGCGACCGTAACGAGGCCGACGTTGCCGCAGCCCTCCACGCCATCACCAAGGCAACCGAAACCGGCACAGGCAACCTGCTCGAACTCGGCGTCGCCGCCGCGCGCGCCAAGGCCACGGTCGGCGAGATCAGCCTCGCGGTCGAGAAAGTCGTCGGCCGCCACCAGGCCGTCATCAAGTCCATTCAGGGAGTGTACGCGCAAGGCATGTCAGCTCGCTCCGACAAGGTCGTAACCGCCCGCGCCATGGCCGACGACTTCGAGAAATCCGAAGGCCGCCGCCCGCGCATCCTGATCGCCAAGATGGGCCAGGACGGCCACGATCGCGGCCAGAAAGTCGTCGCCTCCGGCTTCGCCGACCTCGGCTGGGACGTCGACATCGGTCCGCTGTTCCAGACACCCGGCGAAGCCGCGCGTCAGGCCGTCGAGAACGACGTCCACATCGTCGCCGCCTCCTCGCTCGCCGCCGGCCACCTCACGCTGGTGCCCGAACTCCGCGCCGCGCTCGACAAGGAAGGCCGTGGCGACATTCAGGTGGTCGTGGGCGGCGTCGTCCCCCCGCAGGATTATGACGCCCTCTATGCAGCCGGCGCCGCCGCCATCTTCCCGCCCGGCACCGTCATCGCCGAAGCCGCTGCGGAGCTGCTGGAAAGACTCGGCGGAAAGCTGGGGCATAACTCGCGGAAGGCCAGCTAGGGAGCTGGCCGGGGCTCTGGCGCGTTACGCAAATCGGGGTAGACTCGCACCACAGGAGACCCGTCATGCAGAAGATAGCCGCCGTCCTGGCCTTCCTCGCCCTCGCCGCCTGCACCAGCGGGCCGACGCGCTACATTCCCGCGCTTGATGGCGACGACATGGGCTATCGCGAACAGCGTCTCGAGCAGGATCGCTTCCGCGTCTCCTTCCGCGCCAACCCGGATCTCAAGGCCCCGCAGGTCGAGGACATGGCCCTGCGCCGCGCCGCAGAGCTGACCGTCCAGAATGGCTATGACTGGTTCAACGTCGTCACGCGCGGCACCGATCTCGCCGGCGGCAGCTACCAACAGGGTGGCCCCACGGTCGGCCTCGGCGGCTCCACCGGCACCTACGGGTCGGGCATCGGCATCGGTCTCGGCTTCAACTTCGGCGGCGACAGCCGGCAGTACCAGGCCACGCTCGAAATCCTGATGGGCCGCGGCGAGAAGCCGTCAGACCCGAACGCCTACAACGCCCGCTCGGTGCTTGAGCGCCCGATGTAGTCGCGTATGTAGGCGTATGCCCGACCTGACCACCGATCTCTCCACCCGCGCCGGTCTCGGCCGCGCCATCACGCTGATCGAGTCGCGCCGCGCGGACCATCAGGCGCAGGCGCGCGCGCTGCTCACCGAGATCATGCCGCGCACGGGCAAGGCGCAGCGCATCGGCATCACGGGCGTGCCGGGCGTCGGCAAGTCGACCTTCATCGAGAGTTTCGGCACGCTGCTCACCGGACTTGGCTTGCGCGTCGCCGTTCTTGCCGTCGATCCCACCTCGCGCCGTTCCGGCGGGTCGATCCTCGGCGACAAGACGCGCATGGCGAAGCTTGCCGCCGACGACAACGCCTTCATCCGCCCCTCGCCCGCCGGCGATACGCTTGGCGGCGTCTCGCGCAAGACGCGCGAGACCATGCTGGTCTGCGAAGCCGCGGGCTATGACGTGATCCTGGTTGAGACAGTCGGCGTGGGCCAGTCCGAGACGGTCGTCGCCGACATGGTCGACTTCTTCCTCGTCCTGATGCTGCCCAATGCCGGCGACGAGCTGCAGGGCATCAAGAAGGGCGTGCTGGAAGTCGCCGACCTGATCGCTGTCAACAAGGCCGACATCGACGACAAGGCTGCCAAGCGGGCCGCTCGCGCCTACGAGGTCGCCCTTCACATCATGGAGCAGGTCGATCCGGATTGGTCCCCGCCGGTCCATACCGTCTCGGGCTTCTCCGGTCTCGGCCTGCCCGAGCTGTGGGCCGCAATCGAACTTCACCGTAAAAAGACCGAGGCCTCGGGCTCTCGCGCCAACCGCCGCGCCGGGCAGCAGGTCCGCTGGCTGGACGCCCTCATCCAGGACGGCCTGACCGAACGTTTCCTCAACCGGACGGACGTCGCCGCGCGCCTCGCCGGCATCCGCCGGGATGTGGCGGACGGCCGCATCCCCGCCTCGCTGGCTGCAGACGAGCTCCTGACCATCGCTTTTGGCAGCGTTTAAGCCGGTTGTAATGCGGTACGCTTATTGCCCCTCCGGGCGGCTCGGGTATCTGTGGACCCGTTGGAATCGGGAGGCTGCGGCCATGGCCGGCCGTATTGGCGGATATCTCGCGGGGCTTTTTGCCCCTCTGGCGGCGTGCCTTCTGGCCGCGCTGCCCGCCCATGCCGACAATGCCGGCCGCCCCATGACGTTCGAATGGGGCGTCGTCTATGGCGACCAGCCCGCCATCTTCGCCGATGGCGACTTCACACCCGACACCCCAGCCGCGCTCAAATCCTTCCTGGCCCGGTCCGGGCAGCCGACGCGCGACCGCATGATCTTCTTCAACTCGCTGGGCGGCGATCTCAGCGCCGGCATGGAAGTCGGCAAGATCGTTCGCCGCGCCGAGCTGAACACCGGCGTCGCCCGCGCCTCGCGCGATCCATCGCAAGCCAACCTGATCGACCTCGATTTCAACAGCCGCGTCTATCCGGGCCATTGCATCTCCGCCTGCTCGCTCGCCTTCCTTGGCGGGGTGAAGCGCGACGTGAAGCCGGGCTCGATCTACGCTGTTCACCAGGTCAGCATGAACTGTGTCGACAAGCGCAAGGCGCTCTCGGAATTTCCGTGGGTGCCGATGCCGAACGTGAACTACTGCCCCGATCTCAACGAAGCGCTGACGATGATGCAGGTCGCCAACGGCGTCGTCGTCGAATACGTGCGCTCGATGGGCGTCGACCCGATCTTCCTGACCGAGATGTCGCGCGCCGGGCCGGAGACAATCAACACGCTGCCCGACGACAAGATGCGCGAGTACAAGATCATCTACGAGTTCCGCACCGAGTCCTGGGAGTTCCAGACCGACAGCCAGGGCCAGTTCTTCCTGCAGTACCTGCATGGCGACCAGTGGCGCCGCGACAAGGTGGAGATCTACTGCAACCGCACCAGCGCCCCGCGCCTCTATCTCTGGCTCGTCCACGATGTAAGCCGCGCCAATGGCCCGATTGACGGCCAGCGTATCGTCGATCTCGCGCAGAAGGGCGTCACGGCCGTCTGGCAGACGGATGCGACCACGCCCGATGGTTTCGCGGATGTGCGCAACGTCGCGCTGCAGCCCTACGAGATCATCGAACCCGCCAAGCTGACCGAGCGCGGCCACGTCGCGCTCACCATCGACCTGACGCCCCGCTTCCTCGACGTCCTCTCGGCCGCCACGCGCTTCCAGATCGTCACCACGGAGCCTGACGGCAATTCCGGGCAGGGTTTCAGCCTGATCACGATGAACCTCGACCGCGACAAGCTGTCGGGTATTGTGCGCTCCTGCCGCTAGCGAACCGGTCAGGAAACCCGACGATGACCGAACACATGACCTGGCATGCAGGCGGCTGTCATTGCGGCGCCGTCCGCTTCGAAACCCTCCTGCCGGAAATGCTGGAAGTCGAAGACTGCAACTGCTCGATGTGCGCTCGCGTCGGCTTCCTGCACATCATCGTGCCCGCAAACCGCTTCCGCCTGACGAAGGGCGAGGATCGCATTCGTGCCTACAGCTTCAACACCGGCACAGCCAAACACCTGTTCTGCGATACCTGCGGCGTGAAGAGCTTCTACGTCCCGCGCTCCAACCCCGATGGCTACAGCGTGAACCTGCGCTGCCTCGACGATCCGAAAGCCTTCGCGGAAGTCCGCATCGTCAATTTCGACGGCAAGAGCGACTGGGACGCCCAGGCGCAGGCCCTCGCCTACAAGTCGAAGGCCTGACGCCATGAGCGACTACGCACCCCGCCCCGAATTCGAGCACATCACCTCCACCGCCAACGACACGGTGAAGCTGCTCCGCTCGCTGGACCGCAAGAAGGAGCGCGTCGAAACCGGCCTGTTCCTCGCCGAAGGCGCGCGCCACGCCGAAGAAGCCCTCGCGAACGGCTGGCGGCCCGCCTACGCCTTCGCCAGCCAGGCTGCGCTCGAACGCCCGCAAACCCGCGACCTGCTGCTGCGCATGAAGTCCGCCGGCGCCCGCGTGCTGACGGGCAGCGAGAAAATCCTCGTCACGCTGTCGCGGAAAGACAATCCGCAGGCTGTCATCTCCGCCTTCCACCAGCGCACGATGAACCTTGCCGATCTCCCCGCCACCGGCCTGCGCCGCTGGCTCGCGCTCTATGAAATCCGCGACCCCGGCAATCTCGGCACAGTCATCCGCACGGCCGACGCCGCCGGATGCGATGGCGTCATCCTCATCGACCAGACCTGCGACCCGTTCAGCGTGGAGGCCGTGCGCGCCAGCATGGGCTCGCTCTTTGCTGTCCCGTTCGCCACCACCTCCTTCGAGGAGTTCAACGCATGGCGCCTCGGCGCCGGCGCCCGCATGATCGCCGCCTCAATGCGCGGCACGCACGCCCACGACAAGGCGAACTTCGGCGAGCGCTCAGTCATCCTCATGGGCAATGAACAATCCGGCCTCCCCCCCGAACTTGAATCGGCGTGCGACGAACTCGTCCGCATCCCGATGATGGGCAAGGCCGACAGCCTCAACCTCGCCATCGCCGCCAGCGTCATGACCTATGAAGCCTGGCGCGCGGCCGGATACAAAGGCGCCAACAGATGAGCGCATCCGATTTCCAGCTTCTCGTCAGCGACGACTGGTCCGACTACCAGCTCCTCGACAGCGGCGACCTGCGCAAGCTCGAGCGCTTCGGCAAGGTGCGCGTCAACCGCCCCGATCCGCAGGCTTTCTGGCGTCCGAAAACACCGGTCGAGAACTGGAAAGCCGACGCCATCTTCTCCGCCAAGACCGACGATGACGATCGCGGCGCCTGGACCTTCACCGGCAAACAACCGCCGGAAGACTGGCCCATCTCATGGTCCGGCCTGAAGCTCAACGCGCGCCTCGCCGCCTTCCGCCATATGGGCGTGTTCCCCGAACACTCCGTCCACTGGCGCTGGTCGATGGAACAGGTGCAGGCTGCCAAACGCCCGATCAAGGCGCTGAATCTCTTCGGCTACACCGGCGTGATGACCTGCGCGCTTGCCAAGGCCGGCGCCGAAGTCGTCCACCTCGACGCCTCGCCGAAGTCGATCGCGCAGGGCAAGGAGAACGCGTCCCTCTCCGGCCTTGATGGCGCGCCGACCCGCTGGATTACCGATGACGCGATGAAGTTCGTCGAGCGCGAAATCCGCCGGGGTTCAAAATACGATGTCGTGGTGCTCGACCCGCCGAAATTCGGTCGCGGCCCCAAGAACGAAACCTGGCGCTTCGAGACGGATTTCCCCGTCCTGCTCGATCACGTCCGCACGCTGCTCAGCGACCGCCCGCTCTTCGTCATCGCCACGGTCTATGCGGTGCGCCTCAGCTACATCGCCGTCGGCCAGGCACTCGCCACCGCCATGCCCGGCGGCAACGTCACCGCCGGCGAAATGGCCATCCGCGAAGGCTCCGACCGCGACGTCGTCCTCCCCACCGGCCTCTTCGCCCGCTGGACACCCTGATCGCCGTCCTCCCCTGCGAAGCGGGGGAGGTGGCCCGAAGGGCCGGAGGGGGCGAGCCACACGGGGACTGTAGCTTTAACGCGCGAGCCCCCTCGCCGCCTGCCCTCATCCCGGCTTCGCCGCACTTCTCCCGCTTCGCAGGGGAAGACGCTGAACCGCTAACTCCGCTTCACCCGCGTGATCACAGACGTGAAGCTCAGCGCCGGGCGCGTATCCGCCGTGATCAGTCCGCGCACATAGATCAGCCGACCTCCGGCACGGGTCACTTCGCCCGTCGCCTCGATCGTCTCGCCCACCCGCGCCGACGACAGGAAATCGCCCGACAGGTTCACCGTCACCGCCGGATCGCCATTGGTGTGGTCCTCGCAAAACGCAAAGCAGGAATAGTCGGCGAATGTCAGGAAGCAGCCGCCATGCATGAAGCCGCCGCCATTCATGTGCCGCTTCTCGGCAATGAACCGGCAGACCACCTTCCCGGCCTCGTCCTTGCGGTAATAGAACGGCCCCACCCCGCTCTCGAAGGCATCGTGCGGCCAGGTGCGCCAGCCCGCCCAGGGGCCGGTCTCGATCAGGACGGAGGAGGACATTAACGCTTCCCGGAACGTTGATTTTCCCTGTCCCTAGCGAGCCTTGGCCGGGTTGTCATTCCCCGCCTTGAAACCGCCGCCCGGATCGCGTATTGCCTCCGCCTCGACTACAGGGGTGTAGCTCAGCTGGTAGAGTGCCGGTCTCCAAAACCGGATGTCGCAGGTTCGATCCCTGTCGCCCCTGCCAGTCGATCCTTCCACAACATGACCAGCTGAACACCCGGCGACGCCTCACGCACCGCTGGCAGGAGGGTTGGATTGAGATGCGGCTGATAAAAGCGATCCTCTGGATTTTCGCCGCTCTCGCTGGCGCTGGCTGGATCGCCTATCTCGGCGGCCTGATAACAGCTTGGACCGGCTATCCCGCACTTGCCGATTGGCTCCAGCCCGCATCAGAAGCAGTCAACCTCTGGCCCTTGATGTTCGTCTTCGGTGCCGCCCTGTTCGCCAGCATCACGTTGGCGCCGAGCAAGATGGGATATCCGTACTGGAAGGCCGCAATGCGGGGTGCGCCCAGACCACTACGCATTGCCATGTGGCTGACATTCGCGGGAGCCGTGCCGGGCATCGTGCTGCTCGCGGCTTTGGGACTTGTGCCGCGCACGACGTCCAACATCGCGCTCTTTCCCATTTTCAGCGCGTTCTACGCAATCTCCTGCGCGCTCCTCGTGTCCGCAGCCCGCATCGGCTTGGGAGAGCCGCAATGCGAGAACGATCACCCCATCGGTGTCGACATGACCCATTGCAGCCTCTGCGGAGCGCCCGCGCGCAACGTCATCCCGTGATTGCCCGCTGCACGGCCGCGTGCTGCCGGTCCATGATCGCCGGCAACCCGTCCATGAAATGCCGGTGGTTGTGCTCCAGTACCGGATCTAGCTCGTCCAGCAGCTTGTCGAACGCCTCCTCCGGCATCTCGATCAACCGCTTCGCCTGCGCCAGCACGGTCCGCAGCCGTTCCTCACGGTCCGCGATCAGATCATAGCTCTCATCGATCCATGGGCTGAACGTCATGAACCCGTGTTCGCGCAGCAATCCCAGCACGCCCGCATTCCCCGCCACCACAACCGGATGCCACGCCGCCAGCGCCTTGAGCGTCTTCTCCGTGAAGCGCAGCGTGTCGCCGCTGCGCATCTCCGTCTCGCTCACCAGGCTAAACCCCGCGCGCGCATGGATGTCCCAGCGCACCAGCCGCGCCTGCACCGTGCCCTCGCCCAGCACCGTTGCGTGCGGCATCAGCGTCTGGTTCGCCCGGATCTCCTCGGCGAAACCCGGAAAGTCCGCCACCGCGATCGCCTCGAACTCCTCGAACGTCTTCCACCGGAAGTTCGTCGTGCCTGGCATCTGCCATGCGAACGACACCAGCCCCCGTTCAAACACCCCCTCGCGCAGCAACCACCCCAGCAGCGCCGCACGATGCGTCCGCAGCTTGTAGTTCAGGCACAGGAAGCGCTTCTCCCGCTGCTCCACCCCGGGGCGCGGCGGCACATCCACCGCATCGATCCGCAACCGGTGCATCCAGTAATGCAGCACCACTGAGCGAATGTGATGACGCGTCTCGTCCCTGAACACGTCCGCGCAGGTTTCCGGCCCGCGCGCGTTCTGCTGCAGCCACACGAACCGCCCCGGCGGCAAGTTTAGCGCCCGCAGCGTCTGGCGAAACTGCGCCCACTTTCCCACCCCCGAAAAACTGGCCTCCGTTGAATCGTCAAACACGATCGGAATGCCCGCCGCGATCCAGTCACGTACGCCCGGCTGCTGGAACACCCACTTCACGCGATCGAGCAGATGCCCCAGCATCTTGACCACGATGGCGCTGCCCGGCGGGCAGTCGGTCGGCAACAGCCCCGGCGCGTAGTCGCGAACGTCGTACTCTCCCGGCCGCAGCCCGGCGAGATAGGAGAACGCGGCATTCCCTATCCACTTCTGGGTCAGCTCGCTCTCATCGCGCAGGCGATACAGCGTCAGCGGCATGCTCGCTCCGTGCCGCTCAAATCTTCAGCCCCGGCCGCACGCTCACACGCTCGCGCCATGCAGCGAGGTTGGCATGCTCTTCCCACGGCTTGAACTTCACAATCTTGCCGAAGCCCAGCGCCACATGCAGCGTGATGTCTGCAATCGTGAAGCGGTCGCCCGCAACATACTCCGCCTCGCCCAGCCGCTTGTCGAAGAACGTGATCGCCTTGCGCGCGCGGCCTTCGCTGATCCCTGCCCATTCTGCGCTCTGCGGCTTTTCCAGCTCCGCCATGGCAGGGTGCGAATTGCGGAACCAACCCGCGATCATCATGAAGTAGCCCAGCTCGATCCGCCGGTCCCACATCTCGATTGTCGCGCGCTCCACGGCATCGCGGCCCATCAGGTTGGGCTCGGGATACAGCCCCTCGAAATAGGTGCAGATCGCCCGGCTCTCGGTCAGCCCCGCGCCTTCGCCCAGCTCCAGCACGGGCACATGCGACAGCGGGCTGATCTTCCGGTATTCCGGCGTCCGGTGCTCGTTCTTCATGATGCTGATCTCGGTCTTCTCGACCTGATCCCACACGCCCTTTTCCTGCAGGAAATAGCGCACCCGGTCCGGGTTCGGCGCCATCCGGGCGTAGTAGAGCTTCATGGCAGTCTCCCTCTCGGGACTATCCTAGCGCGCCCCGCGCGGCCCGCGAACAGGCTTTCCGCCCGATCCGCCGCCCCCCGGGCGCCCACCACCAGGCCGTCCACCACCCGGGCGACCCGGTGCGCTTCCAGATCGCTTCGGCGCGCCACCTGATCGACCACCCGGCCCACTTGCGCCGGCGCCCGGCCGCTCGCGTCCGCCCTCCGCCCGCTTCGGAGCGCCGCCCGTCTTGTTCCGGCCCGGCCTGTTGTCGACGAACGAGTCGAGGCCCTTGCGCAATTCGCTCTCCGGCCGTGGCGGCTTCGGCGCCTGCTGCTTGGCGTGCACCGGCTTGCCACGCGTTACCTCGCGCTTGGTGAATGGCGCCGGGCGTCGCTTCGCGGCGATATGCTGGCCCATCTCGGCCAGAAGTTCCGCCGGTTCCACTTCCGCCAGTGCGCCCTCCGGCAGGTCATCCAGCTGGAACGGACCATAGGACACCCGGATCAACCGGTTCACCTTCAGGCCGAGGCTCTCCAGCGCACGACGCACCTCGCGATTCTTGCCCTCCGTCAGCGTCACGTCGATCCAGCAGTTCGATCCCGTCACCCGGTCAAGCCGGGCAATAATCGCGCGATACTCGACGCCCTCGTACACGATCCCGTCGCGCAGCTTGTCCAGCTCTTCCTGCTTGATCCGTCCATACGCCCGCGCGCGATACTGCCGCTGCAGCCCCGTCGCCGGCAGTTCCAGCGCCCGCGCCAGCTCCCCGTCATTGGTCAGCAGCAGCAAGCCTTCTGTGTTCAAGTCGAGACGCCCGACTGTAACCACACGTGGCATCCCATTCGGCAGCCCGCCAAAGATGGTCGGCCGTCCGTCCGGATCCTTGTTGGTCGTCACCAACCCGCTCGGCTTGTGATAGCGCCACAGCCGCGTCGCATCGGGGCGACCGATGGCCTTGCCGTCGACAAGAATCTTCTCCTTGCCCGTCACCTTGAACGCCGGCGTATCGAGCACACGCCCGTCCACGCTCACGCGCCCATCCGCGATCAACCGCTCCACATCGCGCCGCGAGGCAACGCCCGCGCTCGCCAGATACTTCGCGATCCGCTCTCCTTCACCAAAAGACTGGTCCGTCTCACGACGCTCCGTCATTCCGTATCCCTCTTGATAAGCCCGCGCGTGAAGCGATGCAGCAGCAGCGCCACGCCAAACAACACAGTCGATAACGCCAGAACCGCCGCTGCCGCCATCCATGGGGTGCTGTAATTCTCGTTCAGACCCCAGTCCATCAAGTGCAACTGCCACAGGAAGTCATAGGTCCGCCACAGGTCGGTTCGCGGGGCGCTCACCTTGCCGTTGAGGGTCGAGACATACAGCGTCGGATGCCCCTCGCCCTTGAAGCTGACCGCCCACGCCTCGCCGGGCAATCCGGATTCCTTTGGCGCGACCGCCATCAGCTGCGCGCCGATGATCGCATCCGGCTCGATCCACTTCTGCTGGGCGATCGCCCGTGCCCGCGCCTCGTCGATGACGATGCGCTCGCCCGTCTCCGCCGACACGAGGAAAGACCCTATCTCGCCGCGCACTTCGTAGACGGGTTCTCCCGCCAACGGCCGCAGCGCGACTTCGAGCGGCTGGTCCTCCGCCACCGCCTTCATCGCGTCGATCGACGTGAACCTGATCCGCGCCGCGTCCATCGGCGCCACATGTCCTGCAGGATGCACGAGGTCCTCACCCCGCACGTCCCCCATGTGCACGGACGCGAAGAACAGCCCCGTCCCCGTCCAGATCACCAGCTGGACGAACACGATCAGGCCCAGCCATTTGTGGACCTGTGCAATGCGTCGGGCGAGGCGCGGGGAAATCATCCCCCGCGCTTAAACTGCCCCCAGCCTACCCGCAAGGCGGCTCAGTTATTGGAGCCCGAGCTGAGGCTCATCGAGTAGGGAATGTAGATTTCGAGGTCGAGCGGCCCCACCGGCCGGGTCTGCGAGCGCTGCTCCATCCCCGTCAGCGACACCCGCACGGGCGAACTCGGTCCGCCGAACGAGGCCTGCATAAGCCGCACATCGTCCGCGATCGCCTTGATCAGCGTCTCGCGGTGCTTCTTGGGCTCGGAGACACCGAGGAACTGGCTATCCCCAATCACGCCCTCCACCCGGCCATTCACCGGCGTGTCGTTGACGAATTTCTCTGTCCGCGCCCGGATCGCATCGAACGACTCGTTCGGCTTTACCGCCACCTTCAGCACCAAGTCGATGGACGACCGCTCGCCCTGATCGTTCACCACTTCCTTGATCGCCGCCGTTTCCAGCGCCGCGGAGTTCCCGGGCGATCCCACCTCCACCACGATGTCGCCATTCGTGCGGCCGGCACGTTGCGTCACCGTCGTGAACATCTTGGCCAGCTCGTTCTCGCGCTCGTCGGCCGACCGCGTGCCGGTCTCGTAGCGCACACTGAACAGCACGAAGTCCGCTCGCACCACGATCGAGATCTGCGGAATGGAAACCTGCTGCCGGCTCACGAAATTGCTCTGCGCCACGATCTGGTCGCCACGCACCACCTGCGCATGAGCCGCCGGAACGGCAATCGCCGCCATCGCGGCCGCAAGCATCACTGTCTTCAGCTTCATCTCATGTCCCTCCATCTGGCCCCGTTGCGAGGCCCCACGCCGCACCAATTCCCTCAATCGCGGCAAACGCGGGGCGGTCGCGGCTCACAAAGCAGCGATCAGCGTCCCGCGCCCTGTTGCAGCGACAGGTCGTAGTTGAGGTAAAGTTCCAGCACCAGCGGCGCCACCGGCCGGCTCTGCACCCGCCCCTCCAGCCCGGTCAGCGACAGCCCTGCAGGCCCCGTCGCGCCACGCCCGAACAGCGACTGCAACAGCTCCGTATCCGCCGCGATCTTCCGCAGCAGCGCCTCGCGATGCTTCATCGGATCGTTGACGCCCATGAACTGGTTGGGCCCGATCACGATCTCGGTCCGGCCCTGCTGCGGCAGCTCCTTCACGAACTGATCGATCCGCGCGCGTATCTTCTCGAACGTGTCGCCCGCCTTCACCTCGGACGTCAGCACCAGCCTGATCTCCGAACGCAGGTTGTCCTCCTCATCCGGCTCGATGATCTCGCGCACCGCCACCGTCTCGATCGGAATGGCCGTGAATGCATCGCCCACTTCCAGCGTCATCCCCGGCGTACGCTTCACCTTGTCCCGGATGGCGTTGAACGCCTTCTCCAGCTCTACCGCCCGCGCATCGACAGAGCGCGTGGTCGTCTCCACCTCGATCATGAAGATCACGAACTCCGCCGGCACGCGCATCGAGATCACGGGGATGCTGCCGCCGTCGCGATCGATCCGGCTGCCCGTCACCACGATACGCTCGTCCCGCTGCGCCATCGCCGCCGGGGTCACCATCAGCGTTGCCCCAAAAGCCAGCAAGCCCAGTCCAGCTGCCAAACCTGCCTTCACGAAAGCCTCCCCTGAACGCCTCTCGGCGAGAGCGAAGCACAGCCCCGGGCAAAAGAAAACGGCGGCCCTTGTGGGGCCGCCGCTCTCCCGTTCCATTGTGCAGTGCGATCAGCGCGAGCCAACCACTTCCGTCATCTTCTCGGCGGCAACATCCTGCGCATAGGCGTTGTCGCGGTACTTTTTGAACTCGTTCCGGGCGATAGCGCGGCAGTGCACCTCATCCGGACCGTCCGCGAGACGCAGCGTACGGATCGACGCGTAAGCACGCGCGAGGCCGAAGTCGCTCGTCACGCCGCCACCGCCGTGCGCCTGGATGGCGTCGTCGATGATCTTGCAGGCGATACGCGGGGCAGCGACCTTGATCATGGCGATCTCGTTCGCGGCAACCTTGTTGCCCACCGTGTCCATCATGTACGCGGC
>JAOATF010000098.1 GCA_030158285.1 Hyphomonadaceae bacterium | reverse complement strand
CGCCGATCGAGCGGATGTTCGAGTTGAGTTCGGTGATGCCGCCGACGAAGTAGTAATCCGAGCCGGGGATCTCGCCCGCCATGATCTGGCGGAATTCAGGACCGGCTTCCGGGGTCATCGGGCCGGCGTCGGCGCCGATGAGGCGGTTGTTGGCGTATTTCAGTTCGAGCTCGGAGACGGACGTGTCGAAGCGTTCGACCAGCTTGGCGCCGGCTTTCGCGAAGGCCGACATCGCCATCAGCGAGGCGCCCTGCGTGACCTTGCGGCCGCCTTCGATGTCTTCCTTGCCGGTGTAATCGAGGACGCGGCCGACGGCGATGCGCGGAGCGATCTTGCCGGTGGCGCGGGCATAGTCCGCCATGCAGACCAGCGCCGTGGAGTAGGGCGTCGGGTTGGCCGTGACCGGCGCATTGCCGATCGGGCTGGCGTAGAGGCCGGCGTCATTCGCGAACGGCGTGACGCAACCGGTCAGCGCAAGCGCACCGACAGAAGCGATGAGAAGTTTCATGCGCGCCTTCATTGGAGGTCGATCTTTCCGTTGAGAACGGTCGTCTGGTTGCCGTTGTTGATCTGCGTCGAGTTGACGATCACCGTGTTGTAGTTGCCCTGGGTGATCACATTGAGCTGGTTGCCGACGGCCGTGCCGCTGGAGAAGCCGGCGCCGCCGGTGGCTTGCGCCCATGCGCCGGCCGATGCGGACATCGTGGTCAGCGTGGACTGGTCCATGCCCGTCATGATGCGGCCATCGAGGATGACGCGGTTGCCGTTGGCGTCGCGTGTGTTGGCGTCGTAGGTCGCCTGTTCCTGGCCGTAGCCGAAGCCGAAGGGACGTTCGAACTCGCCGGAGACCTTGGCGGCCGGGCTCGACGTCTGGGCCATGGCAGGGAGCGTCAGGAGCGCGACGAGACCGCCGACGAGGGCAGCGCCGGCCACCGCGCCGATGACGGTGGAGACGAAAACTCCCGGGCCTTTGCGTTTGAACGACATCGCCTGATGCATCCCACAGGTTGAATTTCCGAGGATGGCTGCAACCGATGTGCCAGATGCGTGCAGGCCGGGAATGCGCGCGCGGCGGCTCTCCCTGAGCGCGAAAATGCCTGCGAATTCGGCGTGAAACAGCTGGCGGGCGCTATCCGGCGGGGGAAATCGTGCCGGGCTGGCACAGGAATCGCCCGGCGCACCTCGCCTCCGGTCATCGTGGAATCGGGCTTCCTCATCATATGTAGGGGGCGCGCGGCGATGCCGGTGTGGGGTTGAGTGCGAGTCTTCAGGTGCGAATCTGCACGCTGGACCGTGCGTAAGGGCGCGATCATTGCGCCTGGAGACGCAATAAATCTTCGATTCCGGACCTTGCCGCAGTTGAAAGCTGCGGCAGCCTGCCGCACCCTTCGGTCATCTGCAGCACGTACGGCAGGAGATCCGATGTTTCTCGAGCAGATCCTCAAGGAAAAGGGTGGGCAGGTCTATTCGGTGGCCGAGTCGGCGACCCTGAAGGAGTGCGCAGAGCTTCTCGAGACCCGCAAAGTCGGGGCGATGGTGATCCTGAACGAGGCCGGCGGGCTGATCGGCGTCATCTCGGAGCGCGATATCGTCAAGAGTATCGCCAGAAGCGGGGCTTCGGCCCTTGGCAGCACGGTTGGCGCGGCGATGACCCGCCAGGTGGTGACCGCCCGGGCGCGCGATACCGTGGAATCGGCGATGGCGAAGATGACCGATCGCCGGATTCGCCACCTTCCGGTGGTGGAATCGGGCCGGATGCTGGGTGTGGTGTCGATCGGCGACCTGGTGAAATGGCGGATTGCCGAGGCGGATGCCGAGGTGAACGCCATCCGCTCTTATATCCAGCCCTAGGTTTTCGGCTTTTCCGTCGCTCGAAAGTAGCGGGGCAAGGGCCTCGCTTGGCGGCCGGATTCGGCCAGTGCGACGTTCTGGCGTGCAGCTGGACCGGCAGATCCTCACCCGATTTCGGCATGTCCCGGCGGAGTTCAGGGGCATGGCCTTGCGTAGCGGCAGGTCGGAAATGCCCAAAACACGGCCGCTGGGATACGCGCGGCGCCGATTCCGCGATCAAAAGATTCTGGAAAACGCCTGTTTTGGCGCGCTCAGCTGGTGGGCGAGGGAGTCCTGTGGAAAACGCGTCATTTCCACATTCTCAACCAAAAACCGCTTGCGCAGCGAGTAGGGCGAGCGTATATCGCCTCCTCCCGCCGACCTAAGGGTCTTGATCGCGGGCCCCGCAATGGGCCCGAGGCAAACTTGTCGGCTCTTTTTTGGAAGTTTTCGGTCTCCTTCGGGTCTCTGAAAAAAGTTCGAAAAAGGCGGTTGACGGGAAAGAGGACTGGGTCTTATACCCCGCCCCTCACCGCCGCCGGGCAGGCCGACAAGGCCGAGACGGAGGCGGGCAGAAACAGGCCGAAAGGCCCCGATCTGCAGGATGTTTGACATTGTGAGTGGAAGAGAAACGCGGGCGGCGGTGTTGCTTGCCGGGTTCTCATCGGACGCAAGTCTGGTGACGACCCATCGACATCGACGGTTTGCGTTTATCTAAGGAAAGCCAGTTTATATACGGCCCACGTGAGTGGGTTTTATGTGAACGGGTTTCCCGTCAAATATACGCAAATGCTTTGCAGCGACCTCGCGAAATTCCGCGAGGTTTCGTCGGAGTCGAACCTCAACCTGAGAGTTTGATTCTGGCTCAGAACGAACGCTGGCGGCAGGCTTAACACATGCAAGTCGAACGCCCCGCAAGGGGAGTGGCAGACGGGTGAGTAACGCGTGGGAACGTGCCCTTCGCTTCGGAATAGCCCCGGGAAACTGGGAGTAATACCGAATACGCCGTATTGGGAAAGATTTATCGGCGAAGGATCGGCCCGCGTTAGATTAGCTAGTTGGCGGTGTAATGGACCACCAAGGCTACGATCTATAGCTGGTCTGAGAGGATGATCAGCCACACTGGGACTGAGACACGGCCCAGACT
>JAOATF010000097.1 GCA_030158285.1 Hyphomonadaceae bacterium | reverse complement strand
CGAGCATGTAGTCGTACCGCGCGCCCCAGCGCTGGACGAAATCGTTGATGTTGCCTTGCTTCTTCTGCGTGTTCTCGCGGCGGCGGCGATACCAGAAGGGCGCGTCGGCACGGCGGAGCATCAGCTCCTGCATCGCCTGTTCCTCGATCTCCACCAGTGCGGGATCGGAGGTGTCCGAAAGAAAGAAGACCTCGAAGCCTTTGTCGGCGCCGAGGTCTTTCAATGACTCCCACATCGCCTCTGCAGCGGCGATCACCTTCGACGGCTTCTCCTGGTAGAGCGCGATGACGATGGCGGTCTTGGTGTTGCGGTTCGGAAGGTCTTTCGACGGCGGCGGGGCTTTCGGCGACAGCAGCAGCACGATCGTGCCGGCGACGCCGGTGTAGGCGGCGATGCCGAGATAGCAGAAGTTCACGGCGAACAGCGTGACGGCGATCCATTCCAGCGCGTTCACGCCGCCGGTGAAGAAGCCATTCATCATGGCGTGCGCGGCGATCAGGGTCGTGATGACCGAGGCGCCGAAAATAAGAAGGAATCTCAATTGCCCGTCGGTTTCCGGCGCGGGCCGGCTGCGTCGCGTGACGAGCGGCTGGGCCGGCATCTCGAGGCGCTGCTCGGCCGGGCGCCGGGCAAACCCGATATCTGAACCGACATAACCGGTCCGGTGCGCGCCAGCGGCGGCATCCGTCTCGGGCGAACGGACAGCGTCAGCCAACGCTGGTCCTTCGGGCTTCAATGACTGCACGCGTAAGCACCCCTTGAGACAGTCTCGTAAAAAGCCGGCGTGCCGTACCGGCCTTCTCTCCCCAGCGGTAATGGACAGGCAGCTCCCTGTTGAAAGTCTGCCTGAGCGTGGCGCGTATAACACAGTCTGGGGGGAGGTGGGCCAGCCCCGGACACCGTTATGGAGAAAACGCCGTATAATTAATCACTTGACTCTCGCCTCCTGGATGATCTGCCCGGATTGCGCACAGCAAGATATTGATTTCGCTAGGTCAATCTGATTTCAGGGCGACGGCGTTCCCGCAGCGGACGGATCGTCGCGCGGGGCCAGCACCAGCTTTTCGATGAAAAACTCCATCATCCGGGCCTGCTCCACCGAGGTGTGACCCCGGTCAGGGCCCACCTGCACATCGAAGCTTTTGCCCGCCGCCTGCAGCGCCTTGATGATCTGCAGCGTGTTGCTGGGGTGAACATTGTCGTCCGAGGTGCCGTAGTAGAGCAGGAGGTCCCCCTTCAGCTGGTTGGCGTAGGTCAGGATGGATGAGCGGTCGTAGGCCGCCGGGTCGCGATCGGGCAGGCCGAGGAAGCGTTCGGAATAGGCCGTGTCGTAGAGCCGGTAATCCGCCACGGGTGAGTTCGAGACGGCTGCGCTCACCACATCAGGGTGGCGCAGGATCGTCAGCGCCGCGACGCTGCCGCCATAGGATGTGCCATAGACGCCGACGCGGGCCAGATCGACATAGGACCGGTCGCCCAGCGACTTTATGCCGGCGGCGAAGTCGTCGATCTCGACAATGCCGAGCTGCTGGTAGGCCTGGTCGGCAATCTTGCGGCCCTGTCCGGCATTGGTGCGCGCATCCAGCTTCAGCATCAGGAAGCCGTATTCGGCGAGCGAGCTGGCGTTCGCGAAGGTCTCGCTGAGGCCGGTCGATGTCGGCCCGCCATAAGCGGAGAGCAACACAGGGTATTTCTTCGCAGGGTCAAAGTTCGAGGGGAATTGCAGCAGGCCCTGCAGCTGCGTCCGGCCATCGGCGGACGTGTAGGTGAACATCTCGGCTGTCTTCAGACCGAGGGCATCGAACCGCGTCGTGTCGCTGGTGGCCACGTCGGACACCCGCCTGCCGTAGAAATCGCGCAGCCGCGTCACCGGCGGCTTGTCATGCGCCTGTTCGACATCGACGAAGAATTTCCCGTCGGGCGAGACATCCACTTTATGAGTTAAGGCAGGGTCAGTCAGCCGCGTGTCGTCGCGTCCGTTCAGGCGCACGCGATGCAGCTGCTGCTTCATGTGGTTGTCGCCCGAGCGCGCCATGTACCAGACCCAGCCCGTCTTCTCGTCGACCTTCACGATGTCGCCGACTTCAAAGGCATGTTTCGTCAGCTGCGCCAGCTGTTTGCCGGTGAGGTCGTAGAGGTAGAGATTGCGGAAATCGGAGCGCTCCGACGTCCAGATGAAGCGCTTGCCGTCGTCGAGAAAGCGTGGCGCGGATGCCTGCGCCCAGGTGTCCGGCCGGCTTTCGCGCACCACGCTGCGGCATTTGCCCGTTGCAGGCGCGCAGGCGGCGAGGTCCTGTATTTTCTGCAGGCGATCGGCCCGCCGCACCAGGATTTCCGACCCGTCCTTCGTCCACTGCGCCGCCCACACATAATGGCCAACCACATCGTTGGTGAACGGCTTGCCCTCGCGCGTGTCCATCACCGTCGTCGCGCCGCTGGCCACATCATAGACAACCAGATCGGCGACCGGGTTCTCCGCGCCCGCATGCGGGTAGGCCTGCGTCAGCACGCTTGAGAGCGTCTTCGTCTGGTCGAGTTGCACGAAATAATCCTGCACCTTCGTCTCGTCGTAGCGCATCCACGCCAGCTTCTTGCCATCCGGCGACCACCAGACCGGCTGCGCGACCGCGAACTCCTCGAGATAGACATAGCTGCCGACGCCATGGCGGATGCGCGCCGCTACGCCGCCATCCGTGGTCAGCTGCTTTTCCTCTCCGCCCGCCAGCGGGGCCAGCCACATGTTCTGGTCGCGCGAGAAGGCGCGCATCGTCCCGTCCGGCGACAGCACGTCAGCGTCCTTGCCGCGCCCGCGCGCCAGTACGAGGCCGGTGGGAACGGATGGGGCAGGTTGCGCCACCGGCCCTGCCGGTTGCGGCTCCAGGCTGCCATCCTGCACCGGCAGCGCCCGCTTGAGGGCGACCGAATAGCGCCAGCGCACGCCGTCGATCACATAGTCGAACGTCTGCGAGTCGCGTGCCCAGACCGGCGTCACCGCGCCGGACTTCACCGCGTCGAAGATCTGCGGCGAGATTTCGGACCATTGCACATAGCCCGGCATCGTCTTGATGCGCGACTGCGCGAGCGCGCCCGGCGCCGCCAGTGCGATCACCGCAGCAGCTGCAGCAAAACGTGCCGTGATCGAACGCCGGTGTTTCCTGGTGTGTTTCCTGGCGCTCATGATCGGCGTCCTTCTCCCGGTTCGAGCCTATCTTACGGATGATCGGCCTCTGTGCCAGTAGCGCGTCACGTTAGCGCGTCACGTTAGCGCGTCACGGTAACGCGACTCCGCGCCGCTTGAGGTGAATCGCCTCCGGCCCTATCCCCGTCGCCATGGATTCCGGCTCCCCGCACGAGATTTCGCGGCCCGACCGCCGCGGCGCGTTCCTCCTGCTATTCTTCTGCCTGCTGGCAGTCGGGGCAGGGAACACGATGCTCACGTCCGCCGTGCTGCCGCCGCTGACCCGCGAGCTGGGCCTGCCGGACTGGACGGCCGGGGCGATCTTCTCCCTCTCCGCCGCGATCTGGGTGGTGTCAGCGCCTTACTGGGGCGCCAAGTCCAATGTGTGGGGCCGCCGGCAGGTCGCCGCCATCGGCATGATCGGCTTTGCCGCCTCGATGTTCTTCTTCGCGCTCATCTCCGCGCTGGCGCTGATCGGCTGGATCAGCAACTGGATCCTCGTCTTCATCCTGCTGCTCACCGCACGCTCGCTGTTCGGCGTCTTCGGCTCGGCCACCAACCCCGCCGCCCAGGCCTATGTCGCCGACCGCACCAGCCGCGAAGAGCGGATGGACGAGATCTCGACGCTCACCTCCGGCTTCACGCTCGGCCAGATGGCCGGCCCCGCCGCCGCCGCCGTTCTCATCTCGGGCGGCGCCATGCTGTCGCCGGCGGTCGGCCTGCTTGCGCCTGTCGTGGTCATCACCGTGATCGCCTCGGTCGTCGCCTGGCTGGTCTTCACGAAACTGCCGGAGCATCGCTCGCCACGGTTAGATGCCGGCCTCGCGCGCTCGGGCGCGAAAGGCCTCTGGCGCCAGAAGACGATCTTTCCGTTCCTGCTCTATGCGGTCGGTCTCTCGCTGATCACCGGCGTTCTCAGCCAGACCTTCCCCTATGCGATCATGGACCGGATGAACGTGGCGGGCGCCGCCTCCGCGCAATACACCGGCCCGGCGATGACCATGGGCGCGATGGCGACGCTGATCTCGCAGCTCGTGCTGATCCCGCGCCTGAAGCTGCCGGCGCGCTCGCTGATGGTCTATGGCGCGATCATGCTGGCGATGGCCTCGCTCTTCATGGTGTGGGCGCAGGACTTTGCACTGTTCGCCTTCGCGCAGATCCTGTTCGGACTGGGGCAGGGCTTCGCGCGGCCGGGCTTCTCGGTCGGCGTCTCGCTTGCCGCGACACAGGACCAGCAGGGCGATGTTGCAGGCCTCATCACGGCTGCCAACGGCATGGGCTTCGTCGTCTCGCCGCTGTTCGGCCTCGGCATGTACCAGTACGTGTCCTCCGAGGCGCCGTTTATCTTCTGCGCAGTGCTTGTCGTGCTGATGGCGATCTACGCGTACTTCACCGCCACGGGCGGCGATGGCGATGATGGCAAGGCCGCCGCATCCGATGTCGTCAGCCGCACCAAGACGCCGGAATAGCCCACGCTTTCCGCGCGCGGCCACGATTGCTTCGCGGCAACAGTCTCTCCTAGTCTTGCCCGCGCCGCCGCTTTGCCCGCGCGCCGTCTCGATTGCGCCCAGATTACGGTCGTAACCTCACGTGCATCGACGATCCAGAGGGGGATTCCATGACCAGACTGACCGCCGGCCTGCTCGCCGCCACCGCCACCTTGGCGTTCACCTCCTGCGCCACACCGGCCCAGACGCAGAACCTCAAGCCCGCCGCTGAAAATCCCATCGCCATCGCCGACCGCGCAGGACCAAAGCTCACCGCCCTCGTGCGCGGCATCAATGACGAGGAGGCCGAGCGCGACCTCGACATCTCCAACCTCGACATTGCCGTGTACGTTCGTGGCAGCATCGCCCGGACCACGCTCACCGCCACCTTCGTCAACCCGCTGAAGACCGAAGACCTCGAAGGCCGCTTCGTGCTCAACATGCCGCGCGGCGCCGTGATCAATGGCTATGCGCTCGACATTAACGGCCAGATGATCGATGGCGTGCTCGAGACCAAGTACAACGCCGCCGAGGCTTACCAGAAGCGCGTCAACCGCCGCATCGATCCGGGCCTCGCAGAGGTCGACTACTCGGACCGTTTCGAGACGCGTATCTATCCCATCCCCGCCGAAGGCAAGCGCACCATCCGCCTCGTGATGGTGAGCCAGTTCGATCCTGCGAGCGGCTATGCACTGCCGCTGACGGTGGGCGGGAAAGTGGGCAAGTTCACGATGGGCGTATCGGGCGATGCCAAGGTGAAGGGCGTGCCGGCGGGCCTCAATGTTCACCCCTACAACGAAGCCAGCAATGTCGCGCTTAAGGGTGACTTTCGCCTCGAGGCCACCTCAACCGCCCCAATGCTGGTTAGCCAGCACTCCGGCACAGACGCCTTCTTCGAGATTTCCGGCGCTCTCCCGCGCGGCGCCATCGACCGCCACAAGCCGCTGCACATCCTCTGGGACCGCTCGCTCTCGCGCACCGACGATAACCTCAAGGACGAGGCGCAGCTGGCGGAGGATCTCGCGCTGAAGCGTGGCTTGCGCCGCGCCACGATCACGCTGTTCGACAGCGGCAAGGTCGAGACGAAGGATGTCGCCGCCGATCGCATTTCTGAAACGCTGGCGGATGCGCGCTATCGCGGCGCCACCAGCTACGCGAGCTTGCAATCTCTCGCCATCGCGCCGGGCGCGGATTGCCTGATGTTCTCCGACGGCCGTGTCACGATCGATGATCGCAAGGATTTCCTGCCCGCCTGCGCCGTTACCGCCATCACCTCGGGGCCTGAGCGCGACGATGCCTGGCTTGGCGATCTTGCCCAGCGCACCGGCGGCGCCCTGCATGTGCTGACCAAGGCCAACGCCGAAACCGTGTTCGGCCTGCTCGACAAACCTGATGCCGCGATCCTCGCCGTGACAGACGGGACGGGGAAGGCGATTGAAACCGCGCCGCTCGCCTCGGACCGGCGCAATTTCCGCCTTGTCGGCCCTGTGCCTGCCGATGCCGTTGTGCTGGTGAAAGTCGAAGGCGAAACGTCGCCGCGCCGCTTCAACCTGGCCACAACGGTCAGCATTCCTTTTGAGGGCCCCGGCGCGCTCTGGGCGCGTCATCGCCTCGGCGTTGTTGCGGCCGAAACCAACCCGGATGACATGGCTGCCCTCGCGCGCCGCTACAACATCGCGACACCGCAAGCGTCCTTCATCGTGCTCGAAACGCCAGCCGACTATGTCGAAGCCAAGATCAATCCGCCGCTCTCCTATCCGCGTGAACTGCGCACGGCCTATGCGGACCTGCGCGAAGCTGCGGACGCCGAAGCCAGCGAACATCGCGCCGAGCGCCTGACGCAGGTGGTCAATCTGTGGGAAGCGCAGAAGGACTGGTGGAAGCGCGATTTCAAGGGGCCCGATCCGAAGAAGGATCAAGGACCGCGCCCGCGCCCCGGCGCCGAGGCAACGGCCACCCCGCCGCCGCCGTCGTCGCCTGCAGCGGCGCCTGAAGCGCGCTCGGCGCCTGCGGACCGTGACAATGTCGTCGTGACGGCAAACCGGAGGGAAGAAACCGTTCAGGATATCGCGGTGGACGTTACGGCCATCACGGATGAAGTCCGCAGGGAACTTGGGCTCGACGGCGCCGATGCCGGCAGCGCCAGCCGCGAAGGCAGCATTTCAGTTGCGGAGTGGAAGCCCGACCGCCCCTATATCGCCAAGCTCGACAAGGCCGGCGAGGCCTGGGAGCAGGTGATCGACACCGAACTCACCACAAGCGGCGCCCTGCCGCTGTTCTGGTTCGATATCGCCGAATGGCACTGGCAGAAAGGCCGCAAGGACGAGGCGCGGCGTGCTGTCGAATCGGCGCTCGACCTGCCGACGCGCGACAACCAGACGCTCGCCATCGTTGCCGCGCGCCTGCTGCGCTACGGCTCGCATGATCGCGCCATCTGGCTGCTCGAACGCCTCGCCGAGCGCGAAGCCACGCGGCCGCAGCCCAAACGCAAGCTCGCCACCGCCCTGCTGGAACGCGCGAAGGTGGACGCCAACACCGTCTCGGCGAAAGCCGACATGGTCCGCGCCATCGACCTGCTCGCGAAGGCGGCGACCGATGTCTACGAACAGGAATCGGATGGCATCGAGACGGTTGCCCTGATGGAAGCCAACGCTGCGCTGGCGAAGCTGAAGGCGATGGGCGGGTCCTCCACCGCGCTCGATCCGCGCCTCGTCGCCTTGCTGGATGCAGACCTGCGGGTCGTCGTCGAATGGAACACGCCGCGCACCGATCTCGATCTCTGGGTGCTTGAGCCGAAAGGTTATGAGGTTGGCTATTCCGCGCCGCTTTCGCCTTGGGGCGGCAAGCTCTCTGGCGACATCACCGATGGTTATGGCCCGGAGGAATACCTCATCCACAAGGCGCTCACGGGCGAGTACAAGATCCGCGCGAAAACCTTCGCATCCGATCCCACCAATCCCAACGGCCCGTCCTCACTCACCGTGCGCCTGATCCGCAATTTCGGTCGCCCCGGCCAGAGCGAGGAGCTGATGGATATCGAGATGGAAGCGCGCGACCGCGAGAAGGTCGATCTCGGCAAGATCACCATCAAGTAGCGCGCAAGAAAAAGGCTCCTTCCTGTGTGGGAAGAAGCCTTGTCTGTTTTGAGCTTGAGTTGCCTCAGCCCGGCGGCGGTTGCGGCGCCGGGTTCGGAGCAGGCGCGGGCGCCGGGGCAGGGATGTTACGCGCCGCATCGCGTGCTGAATCGCCGATATCGTCCGCGGCATCGCCGACCGAATCCGCCATCCGCTCGATCGCTGTGTCCGACTTCGACTGGCCCATGCCGCCGCTGTAGAAAAGATACGCCAGCACGCCGACCGCCACGACGAGGGCGCCTACCGCGAAATACAGAAATCCATTGCCGCCGCTGGAGCGGCCTTGCTCGGTCGCCATGTTGCTTCTCCCATCAAATGCGGGAGTCCAACGTGGCGCAGACCGGGTTGTTCCTGTTGCAGCTGTCAGCCGCCGGTCGCCTTGCCCTGCACGGCAGTCAGCATGGCCACCGTCGGAAAACCGTCCGCCGTCAGGCCGTTGGCGGCCTGGAACTTCTGCAGCGCGCCGCGCGTGCCACGCCCGATGATGCCGTCGACAACGCCCGCATTGAAGCCCAGCTGGTTCAGCCCCGCCTGCATGTCCTTCGCCTGCTGCTGGGTCAGCATCTGGACATCCGTCGGCCACGGCCGCGTCAGGTCCGGCAACCCCGCCAGCCGATCGGCGAGGAGACCGATGGCGAGCGCGTAGCTGTCAGCGTTGTTGTACCGCTTGATGATGTAGAAGTTGTCGAACAGCAGGAAGGCCGGGCCGTATGAGCCCGCCGGCAGGAAGAGTTCCGCATTCAGCGCATCCGCATCGCTGAACCGCGCGGGCATTACCGCCGTGATACCCAGCGCTTTCCACGCCGCCACCGTCATCTTGCGGCCATCGCCGACGCTGTAGTCGAAGCCCGCCGGGATCACCGCTTCGACGGCCCAGGGCTGTCCCTTCTTCCATCCGAACGCGTTGAGGTAGTTCGCGGCGGACGCCAGCGCGTCGCCCGAATTGCTCCAGAGATCCTTGTGCCCGTCGCCATCATGATCGCGGCCATAGGTGAGGATGCTCGAGGGCATGAACTGCGTCTGCCCGATCGCGCCCGCCCATGACGCCTTGCGGAACTGGTCGCGGGTGGCGGCGCCATCCTCGATCAGCTTCATCACGGCGATCAGCTCGCTCTCGTTGAAATCCTTGCGACGGCCGATGGCCGCCTGGCTGGCCAGAACGCGCGGCGCGTCCTCATTGCCGATGAAGCCGCCATAGCTCGACTCCATCCCCCAGATCGCCGCCACGATCTCGCGCGGCGGGGCGTAGATCGACTCCACGCTGTCGAACACGCCGGCATTCGCCGCCAGCTTCGACGCGCCATTGGTGATGCGCGTCGGCGAGACGGCGGATTTCGCATAGTCCCAGATCGGCTTCACGAACTCGGCCTGATTGTCGAACGACTGGGCCTGCACCGTCTCGGCAACCGGCACGATCCCGTCCAGCACTTGCCGCACCACGTCCTGCCGCCGTCCGCTGGCAATCGCCTTCTGGGCGAAGGCATCGCGCCAGTCGTCGAACCGCTGGTCGCCGGAAGTGATGAATCCCATCGGCGTGTGCGCCGGCGGGGAAGGGGGAACCGGGTCGGCATGGGGGGCTTCGGGCCCCGAAGACCCTGCCGGGGCCGGGGTCTGGTGGCCATTCCCGGCCAGTCGGCTGGTGGCGCAGGCCGCCAGCGCCAGTCCAACCGCGATGCCTGCCGCCGCCCACTGGATCGTTCGGATCTTCATCGAACTGGCCTCCCGTACCCCCAACGCCTGTTTACCACGATTGGATGCGGCAAACCCTTGGAATTTCAGGATTGACGCGCGAACGTTAAGGCCAATTTACGTTCGTAACGGGCCGGCTTCCGGGCGCGGTTGACACCAGCCCGCCCCTCCGTTACACGCCGCGCTCCCGAATTCACGCTATCAGACCGGCAGCCCGCCCATGAAAGTCCGTTCCTCTCTCAAGTCTCTCAAGGGCCGCCACCGCGACTGCAAAGTCGTTCGCCGCAAGGGCCGCGTGTACGTCATCAACAAGACGGACCCGCGCTTCAAGGCCAAGCAAGGCTAAGCCTGACGGCTTCCCGAGCTTGCCCGTGTGACGTAGCGCCCGCATAGTGGGTGCATGTTCCGGCCTCTGATCTATCCCGCCATCGCCGCCCTGATGCTTGCCGCCGCCTGCAGCGACAAGCCCGCTGGCACTGCGTCCGACGCTGCCGCGACCGCCGAGGCGGAAGGCGAGGCCAAGCCCGAAAACATCAGCCAGGAACTCCTCGACAAGCTCAAGGACACCAAGAGCGAAGAAGAGGCCGCCAGCCTCGAGGAAGAAATCTGGGACGCCTGGCTCGTCTCCGGTTCCGCCACGGTCGACACGCTGATGAAGCGCGGCCTCGAATACCAGGCGCAGGAAGACCTCGAAGGTGCGCGCGATGCCTTCGACCGCGCCATCGCCCTGAAGCCGGATTATGCCGAAGGCTGGAACCGCCGCGCGGTGCTGTTCTTCAACGATGGCCGCTATGACGAGGCGATCCAGGATCTCGAAACCGCCATCACCTACGAGCCCCGCCATTTCGGTGCGTGGATCGGCCTCGCCATGATCTTCGAGTCGGTGGATCGCCCGGATGCCGCGCTCAAGGCCTATGAAAAGGCGCTTGAAATCCATCCCAATGCGCAGGCCGCCCAGCAGGGCAAGAAGCGCCTCGAGCGCGCCGTCAACGGCCGTTCGCTCTAGCCCGAAAATCGTTCCCTGAATTTGCCCACAGGCTGATGCACAGGGAATCGCTGCCTGCGACGCCCGCGCCGTTGGTTGTGGCCCGCTGCCCAACTAGGGTGCTTCTCCACAACGCTTCTTCGGAGATCGCACATGGATGACGGCGCAGCGGCAGCCGCCCTCACGCAGGCTGCGAAAGACAAGCTCAGGCAGACGGTCGCCAAGATCGAGAAGCTCGAGGAAGAAAAGAAAGAGGTCGGCGGCCAGATCAAGGACGTCTACCAGGAAGCCAAGTCCATGGGCTACGACACCAAGGCCCTGCGCACGGTGATCCGCCTCCGCAAGATGGACCGGCAGGAACGCGAAGAAGCCGAAGCGATTCTCGACACGTATCTGCTGGCGCTCGGCGAGATCTGAAGCCACTGCGTGGCCGGAAGTGGGGAATGGGCAATAGGGAGTAGTCTCTCGATGCCCGCGGTCACCACTCCCTATTCCCCATTCCCTACTGCCCGCGCAACGCGCTAGCGTTGGGCCCATGAAGCGCGAAGTCGACCAGCGCAAAACCCGCAAGGCCCTGCGCAAGCTGCGCCAGGCGGCTGAAAGCGCGGAAGAAGAGGGCGCGCCGGGCCTCACCACCTGGGAGAAAGACTTCGTCGACGGCGTCACCACGCGCCTCGAAAAATACGGCTCCGCCTTCCGCGATCCCGGCAAGGGCCGGCTGGAAGAAGCGCTGTCGAACCGCCAGCAACAAGTCACCCGCGCCATCACCGCCAAGACGCGCAAGGCCAAGGCCGCAGCAAAAGTCCCGGCAACGGGCGCGAAGGAAGACGCCGCCAAACCAACGCCGCGCAGCACGTTCCAGCGCAAGTCCACCCTCGGAGCAAAGCCGAAGGCTGGCGGCAAGCCCGGCAGCAAGTCAGCCGGGAAATCCGCCTGGAAGCCCCGCATCCGCGACATCAACGACGATCCCGCGCGCGCCGCGCCGGCGGCTCCGTCCACGCGCGCAAGTTTGAAGATCATTCCCGGTGGCAAGTCGGGCTGAGTGCCTGTCGCCTTGCGCGCCGTCCTGTTCTAAGTCCCACACATCGTTGCCGTCTGCGTGGAGCCTTCGCTTGACCCACTTCGTGCCCATCGAGCGTGTTGCGGAGAACCGCTACGTCCTGCGCGTGACGGAAGAGCTGTGCGTCGGTCCGCTCGGCCATGTCTTCCTGTTTGGCGGCGCGGGTCTGGGCGCCGCTGTCCGCGCGCTCGAGCACGCCTTCGATCGCGGCCTCGTCTGGGCGACGGCGCAGTACGTGTCCTTCGCGCGTCTCGGGTCCACGCTGGAGCTCGACGTGTCGGTTGCGCAGGCCGGCCGTTCGGTGACGCAGGCGACGGTCTCGGGCCACATTGGCGACCAGACGATCTTCAACGTCATGGGTGCGCTGGGCGAGCGCGACGGCTATCCCGACCAGCACTGGCGCGACATGCCCGACATGCCCCCGCCAGAAGATTGCGAGGAAGAACCCCAGCGCCCGCCGCAGGACCCCAACGCCCGCCTGCGCCGGGGCCTCGATGTCCGCGCCCGCCGCGATCCCGCGCGCCACGAAGAGACGATGCGCACCGGCCGCTCGCAGCTCTGGATCCGCCAGAAGCACGCCGGCCCGGTTGATGCCGCCACGCTTGCGCTGTTTGCTGACTTTGTGCCGGGCGCCATTGGCGGCGCGCTGGGCAGTGGGGGAGGCGGCAACAGCCTCGACAACAGCCTGCGCATCCGGAAGATCGTGCCCACCGAATGGGTGCTGTGCGACGTCCAGGCACAGGCGGCGGCCCGCGGTTTCGGCCACGGCCATATGAGACTCTACGCCACCGACGGCACGCTGATGGCGACCGCCAGCCAGTCGATCGTGCTGCGCAGCTATCCCAATCCGAACGCCTGAGGCCGCTTTCCCAGCTGAATCACCCGTCTTGCGCTCGGTCGCATCACGCGGGAAACTGAAGCCGGACAATTGCTTGCGGGGTCTGGCAGTCATGTGGAAGGGCATTGCGCTCGGTACGGCGCTTGCGGGGCTATCGGCCTTCGCGCTCTCGGCTGACGCCCAGCGTGGCGGCCAGCCCCAGGATCCGTTCAACGGCCAGTGGGGCGTGATGGAGACGGTGCTGTCTCCCGAAGCCGCCGCCGACGATGTGAGCCGCATGGCCGACGCGCTGGCAAAACTCCCGCCCCAGCGCCCCGGCATCGTCGATACCTACGTTCTCTCCGCGTCCTTCTGGAACGAGCCGGTCTTCGAGAACGAGGCGAAGGAAGCCGCGGCCATTCTCGGCCGCCGTTTCGACGCGACCGACCGCACCATCGTCCTGTCGCTCGGTCGTGGCCCCACGCTGGCGCGCACGCTGCCGATCGCGACGCCGAACAATTTCAACGCCGCGCTCGGCCGCATCGGCAAGATCATCGATCCGAAGGAAGACCTGGTCGTGGTCTTCTTCACCTCGCACGGCAGTCCCGATGGTTCTGTCGCGCTGCAGGAGAAAGGCCGCATGGCTGGGGCCCTGCGCGCGCTTCAGCTGCGGACCGCGCTCCAGCAGTCCAACATCAAGACCAAGCTGGTCATCGTCTCGGCCTGCTTCTCCGGCCATTTCATCATGCCGTTCTCGGACCCCGACACGATGGTGCTGACCGCCGCCGCTGCCGACAAGACATCGTTCGGCTGCGAGCCCTCGCGCGACTGGACCTATTTCGGCGATGCGCTGTTCAACCATGCCATGCGCGGCGGCGAGCCTGCGCTGCAGGCCTTCGTGGCGGCGCGTGAGATCATCACCAAGTGGGAAGGCACGCTGCACGACAACTGGGCCGCCCTGTCCGCCGCCCAGCGCTCACAACAGCAGGAACCCCAACCCTCCAACCCGCAGCAGAACTCCGGCGACAACGCAATCGCCGTGATCGCCAAGGCCGAATCCTACGGCAACGCCGTCTCCTGCGCCGGGCATCTCTCGTTTGCACTTGATCGCGCCCGCACCGGCCGTCCGCTGAAAGGTCTTGCTGACATCGCTGCGCTCACCAGCGCGCAGGCAGCGGCGCAGAACCGCGCCACCACGGAAGGCACGGCGCGCGGTCGTTCAAGCCAGGACACCGCCAAGGCTGTGGTGGTCGCCGCCACCACGGCGCTGCAGCTCTATCCGGCCCAGACGACCAACATCGTCGCCAACGCCACCAACTGCATGGCGCCGTAATTAACGGACGGGTTTGCGGTCAGCCGCGCGGCTTCAATCGCGTGACATGGCCCATCTTGCGGCCATCAACGGCGGCGCGCTTGCCATAGAGGTGCAGCTTCGCGCCCTCGGCGAGATACCGCTCCCACGCGAACGCATCTTCGCCGAGCAGGTTGATCATCTCGCCATCGGCCCAGCGTGAGGGATCGCCCAGCGGCCAGCCACACACGGCGCGGATGTGCTGCTCGAACTGCCCCGTCGCGCAGGCATCCTGCGTCCAGTGGCCGGAGTT
>JAOATF010000096.1 GCA_030158285.1 Hyphomonadaceae bacterium | reverse complement strand
GATGGCGTGAGGGGGTAGGAGCGCGCGATGGCGCGGACCCCTGACGATACGAGACAAGAAGCAACCGGCTGGGAGAGCCGGCTGGCGGCAGCCGAGCTGGTGCTCGCGGCGACCGACCGGGGCGTTGATTTCGAGGCGGCGATGTATGCCAGCCGGGCCTTCGGGCGGCTGGAGGGATCGGATCGCGGCTTTGCGCGGGCGATGGCCAGCATGGCGCTGCGCGCGCTCGGGCGGATCGACTGGGCGCTGGGCGGGATGGTCGAGCGGCCGCTGTCGGATATCGAGCCGCCGCTGCGGGCGTTGCTGCGGGTGGGCGCGGCCCAGCTGTGGCTGATGGACGTGGCGCGGCACGCGGCGGTCTCGGCGACCGTCGAGGCGGCGCGCAAGTGGGACATCGCGCGACGGGGCGGCGGACTGGTCAATGCGGTGCTGCGACGGGCCTCGCGCGAGGGCGAGATCTTTGCCGAGGCGCCGGCGACCTCCGTGTGGCCGGACTGGCTGGCGGCGCGGATGAAGGCGGCGCTGGGGCCCGAGATGGCGGACGTGATGGCGCTGGCGCAGCTGGAGGAGCCGCCGGTCGATCTGACGCTGAAATCGGCGGACGAGGCGGAGATGTGGGCGGAGCAGCTGGGCGCGCGCGTGCTCGCCAGCGGGTCGCTGCGGCTGGAAGCGGCGACGGGGCTTTCGGAGATGCCCGGCTTTGCCGAGGGCGCGTGGTGGGTGCAGGACACGGCGGCGGCGCTGCCGGCGCGCCTGATGGGCGATGTCAGCGGCAAGGCGGTGGCTGATCTCTGCGCGGCGCCGGGCGGCAAGGCGATGCAGCTGGCGGCGATGGGGGCCAAGCTGACGGCCATCGACATCTCGAAACAACGCACGGTGCGGCTGCGCGAGAATGCCGAGCGGGCGATGCTGGCGATGGACATTGTCGAGGCGGATGCGCGGACCTGGAAGCCGGGTGCGCCGCTCGATGGCGTGCTGCTCGATGCGCCGTGTTCGGCGCTGGGCGTGATGCGGCGCCATCCCGAAGGCGTGTGGCGGCGCGACCCGAAAGACCTGGCGCGCCTGCCGTCGATCCAGCGCTCGCTGGTGGATGCCGCGCACGGCATGCTGAAGCCGGGCGGGCGGCTGGTCTATGCGGTGTGCACGCCGCTGCCGGAAGAGGGGCGGGACGTGATCGAGGCGGCGATTGCTGCGGGTGGCTGGCGCAGGGCGCCGGTGACGGAGGCGGAGGCGCCGGGCTTTGAGCATGCGTTAACGCCCGAGGGGGACGTGCTGACGCTGCCATCCGCCGGGCTGCAAAGTGGCGCCGATGCCTCACATGACACCGAAGACACGTTAAACCCCGACGCTTTCTTCATTGCGCGGCTTGAACGGCTCTAAGAGAGTCTTACCTGCGGGCTTGAATTCAGGCAGGTGGCTCAAGGGCGACCTTGACACAATCCTGCCATCTATAAGCACCGAAGCCGATCCAAAGGGTTCAGACGCGGTTCAGCCGCCCTGATCAGATTTACAAGCGTAGAACTTACTTCAAAGCGTAGACGGGCCTCCCCAGAACACCGTCGCGCTGGAGATACGAAGATGGACATCGAAACAGCCGACACCGCCCGCGCCCCGGTTTTCGCCAAGCCGCAGAAGGCTTTCGCGGTGGCGTTCGCCGTGCTCGCCGCCACGCTGGCCGGTTGCGCCAGCATCGGCGGCAAGGACGCTGCTGCTTCCTCGGGCAACCGCATCGCGCAGATCGAGGAAGGCACCGTTGTCGCCGTCGCCGCCAACGCCTCGCAGCCGGGCTTCGCCTACACGATCCGCCTGCCCACGGGCGAGCTGGTGTCGGTCGCCCAGCCGGGCACGTACGCCCTGCCGACCGGCACGGCCGTGCTGGTTGAATATGGCGCGGATGCCCGCGTGATCCCGCAGGGCTTCAACTCCTAAGTTCTAAGATTTCCTCCCCCGACGATGAACCCGCCCGGAGCGCAAGCCCCGGGCGGGTTTGTTTTCGGCGTGCGCCTCGCTACACCGGTGAGGCGCGTGAAGCGGGGGACGGATGCGTTACCGGATACCAGATGAAGTCCCGCGCCACAGGTTTGCGCGGTTTGCGACGCGGGCGAGCGCGCCTTACTGGGCCTCGCTGGTCGGCGGGTTCCTGCCCGCGCTGCTGTGGTCGACGGCGAATGCGTGGTTCCTGGGATGCCGCGACAGGCGCTGGCAGACGGCGTTTGCGCTGATCGGCTATTCAACCGTGGCGGCGATCGGGGCTGTGCGGTTGTGGCTCTACCAGTCGGGCACGTTCGAGACGGTGTTTGGCCATGACGGGCGGCTGGTCAATGCGCTGATGAACTCGGCCTACTTTCTCGGCTGGCTGGTCGTGCTGCGTATCCTGATCGGGCGGCAGGTGGACCTGGCGGCGTATCGCGGGTCGCTGGGCAAGCAGTTGCCCTGGGGCGTCGTGCTGATCGGCCTGATGGTGCTGACGGACCGGTTCGTCGTGCCGGCGGTGTTCGACTATTTCAACGGCATCGTCTGGGTGTGGGGGCCGTCAAGGCTATGACCTCCGACCTGTTCGATGCGGCGCTGCAGGCCGCCGAAGACGCGATGCGGCGCGGCTCGCACCACACGGCGCTGCGCCATTTCGAGGATGCGCTGACGGCGAACCCGGAGTCGGCGGAGGCGCATGCGCTGCTGAGCGTGTGCCTGTCGCGGATGAACCGGCGGTTCGGTGCGGTGGAGGAAGCGGAGCGGGCGCTGCGGATCGATCCGGAGCTGCCGCTCGGCCATATCGCGCTTGGTTATGCAGCGCTGGCGACGGGGGATGTGAAGGGCGCGAAGGCGGCGGTGGAGCATGTCCACCGGCTGGAGCCCGAGGGCGTGAGCGCGCTGACGCTGCGCTGTGACATTGCGCTGGCGACGCGGGAGCAGGGCGAGCTGAAGACGGCGGCGCTGGCCCTGCTGGCGCGGGCGCCGGAGGATGTCTACGCAATCTGCATGCTGTCGCGGGCGGCCTCGCTCGGTGGCAAGGGCGCGGAGGCGGAACGACTGGCGCGCGAGGCGCTGCGGATCGCGCCGGATGACGCCACCGCCCATGAGATGATCGGCTGGGCGTTCTTCGCGCAACGAAAATACCGGCAGGCGAAGGAGGCGGCGTTGAGCGCGCTGTCGATGGCGCCGGACAATGAAACCGCCTTCATGTTGATGGCCGCGTCCGCCTTGCGGCAACGCTGGCTGACCGGGTGGATGTTCTCCTTTGCCCTCTGGGTGATGCAGAATTCCGAGCGGACCTTCATGACGGCGGTGATCATCTTCAACGCCGTGCTGATGCTGACCGGCGACCTGTTGTGGCATTACGAGCAGACGCCATGGCTTGAGGCGCTGAATTACGGGTCCTGGGCGCTGGCGATCATTGCGCTGGGATCGTTCGTGATCCTGTCGCGGATACTGGCGCATGAAGCCCGCAATGTGAGGCTGGTTCAGGACTACTGACCTTAGTCTTTGACTGGGCCTTTGGCCGGGCTTTGCCTTGCGCCTCGGCCCTCTTTGCCTTGCGCCTCGGGAAGCGCGCTGCTAGGCCGGGAACCATGTCGAACGTCCTGATATCGCCCTCGATTCTGGCCGCTGACTTTGCCCGGCTGGGCGAGGAAGTGCGTGCTGTCGATGCGGCCGGGGCGGACATGATCCATGTCGACGTGATGGATGGACACTACGTTCCGAATATCTCGATCGGGCCGGTGGTGATCGAGAAGCTGCGGCCGCACACGAAGAAACCGTTCGACGTGCACCTGATGATCTCGCCGGTGGATGCGTATCTCGAGGCGTTCGCCGAAGCGGGCGCGGACATCATCACGGCGCACCCGGAAGCGGGGCCGCACTTTCACCGGACGCTGCAGGTGATCAAGAAGCTCGGCAAGAAGGCGGGCGCGGCGCTCAATCCCTCGACGCCGGCGGACGTGCTCGACCCGGTGCTGGAAGAACTCGACCTGATCCTGGTGATGAGCGTCAATCCCGGGTTCGGCGGACAGAAATTCATCGAGAGCCAGCTGCGCAAGATCGAGACGATCCGCACCAAGCTCGACCGCGCCGATCTCAAGACCATCCTGGAAGTCGATGGCGGCATCGTGCCGGGCAATGCGCAGGCGGTGATCGATGCGGGGGCGACCGCGCTGGTCGCGGGGTCCGCGATCTTCGGCAAGGGGGCTGCGCGCTACGCGGCCGAGATAGCCGCCCTGCGCGGACGGTGAGGGACGGATGTCGCTTCCGCCACTTGGACCGCCTCCACCGGACAGCGCACGCGATGCGGACTATGCCGAGTGGCTGGAGTTCACCGGCAAGTCGGGCGCGGAAATCAATGTCTCGCCGGTGCATCGCCTGCGGATTTCAGGGCCCGGCCCGTCGGGGCTGACGGCGCTGCCGGGCGACAACCGTCCGGCGAACAAGGCGCGGGGCGAGGCGATCCTGACGGGTCACTGGCGGTTCGGCGCGACGCATATCGAGATCCCGCATGGCCATTCGCCGTGGGGACCGGAGTTTCCGAGTTTCCATTTTGCCGACCGCATCCATCGCTTTCACTGGTTGCGCGATCTGGCGGCGTGCGGGCCGACGGGCGAGGCGCACGGACGCGCGCTGGTGAGCGCGTGGGTGGAAGCCTATGGCAAGTGGGACAATTTCGCCTGGCGCATGGGCGTTGCGGCGGATCGCATCATCAACATGCTGTCGGCCGGGCCGTGGCTGTTCGCCATGCAGGGCGAGGCGCGCGAGCAGTTGCTCGACACGCTGGGCCGGCAGATGCGGCATGTGCAGTTCTCCATCCCCGAAGAGACCGATCCGGCGGTGCGCTTCCGCTGTGCCGTGGCGCTGTGCCTGGCGGGCGCTGCGACCGAGGACGGGCGGCGTACGCTGGAGGCAGGACTCGCGCTGCTGGAAGCCGAATGCGCCGTGCAGATCCTGCCCGATGGCGGGCATGTGAGCCGCAGCCCGGAGGCGCTGGCGGAGGCGCTGCTGGATGTGCATGCGGTCGAGGAGCTGTTGCTGCGGCTGGGCATCAGCGCGCCTTTGTTCCTGTCCAAGCTGCAGCCGCGCATGGCGGCGATGCTGAGCTTTTTCCATACGGCGGATGGCGGCCTGCTGCCGGCCAATGGCGGCGGCGATTGCGTCAATGGCCTGGGCCGCGCGGCGCTGCGGCCGCATGGCGGGATCAATTCGAAATTCGCGTTCGCGCGGCTGTCGGCCTACCAGCGCGTGCAGGCCAACGACCTGACCGTGCATTTCGATGCGGGGTCCGGACCCGAGCGTCCGCATGGCGGGCATGCGCATGCTGGCGCGCTGGGCCTGACGGTCGACGACGGACCGGAGCGGATCATCACCTCGTGCGGATCGCATGCCGACCTGGAGCCGGCCCTGCGGGATGCCGCGCGGCGGACGGCGGCGCATTCGGTGCTGTCGCTGAACAGCGAGGACTCGGCGGTCTTCACGGTCGACCCTGTGACGGGCATGCGCGCGCCGGACGGACCCGCGCAACTGGCCGTGCGCCGGATGGAAGAGGGCGATCAGTACCTTCTGGAAGGCCAGCATGCCGGCTGGCGTGTGCGGCACGGCCTGATCTACCGGCGGCGGCTCTATGTCGCCATGAACGGGAGCCGGGTCACCGGGGAAGACAGCTTGTCGCGGCCGATGTCAGAAGCGCCGCCTGCGCTTCCCGGCGGACTTATTCCGTTCGAGATCCGATTCCACCTGCATCCAGATGTGCAGATCGCGGACGGGCCTGATGATAGGACTGTGTTCCTAGGATTGCCGCAACGTCAAAGGGTTTGGCGCTTCCGCAGTGAGACTTTGCTTTCGGTCGAAAACTCGCGTTATTGGGGGAGTGAGGCCGCACGTAAATCGCGGCAGCTGGTGATACGGGGTGTTGCTGACCCAGGGGCCGACGGGTCCCAGGCGCCCAATCGGGTACGTTGGGCTCTGACGCGGGTCGACCCGGGCATCCAGGGGGAGAGTGCGTGAGCAGCGTAGAGGTTTCCGCCCGGCGGGCGGCCATCGAAGCGAAGGCAGTTTGCTTCGGATACGACGTCGCGACCGGCATGGTCGCGATGTTTCTGGCCCCGCATATCGTCTACACGTTCGCCGGCGGCAGCACGCCGACCTGGCTGGAATTCTTCGTCGCTGTCGCCTTCGGCGTGACTGCGGCGTTCGCGATGTGGCTGCGTGGCGTTCACCGGCAGGTCTGGCGCCATACCTCTCTGCGCGACGTGGTGCGGATCTTCCAGGGCGTGGCCCTGACGCACCTGATGTCGTTGCCGATCCTGATCCTCGCCAAGACGCTGGGCGATTTCCCGATCTCCTCGATCTACCTGCAATTCCCGATCTGGCTGGCGCTGCTGATGGTGGTGCGGCTGTGGGCGCGCGGGCGGGCGACGGGCGACCTGATCGCCATGTTCCGCCGCGAGCCGCCCTATGCGCCGCGGGCGCTGGTGGTGGGGCCTGCAGGCCATGTGGCCGAGGCGCTGCGGGCGGCACGGAAAGCGCCGTCGGGCCCGCCGATCCGCGCCATCGGCATTGTCGAGACGTCGGGCCAGCACTGGGGCCGCGACATCGAGGGTGTGCAGGTGATGGGCGGCATCGACCAGCTGGCGACGCTGTTCGACCATTATACCGCGCGTTTCGGCGAGCTGCCGTGGATCGCGATCGCAACGCCGCCGGAAGACCGCCGCACGATGGAAGCCGCGCTCGCGGTCTCATCCGCGCGCAAGGCGACGTTGTTGCGCATCGGGGCCAAGGCGATGCTGGAGCCGATCCGCCCGGCGGACCTGCTGGCGCGGCCGGAGCGCCGTCTCGACATGGCGCCGGTGGCCGAGCTTGTGTCCGGCGCACGTGTGTTCATCACAGGCGGCGGCGGCACGATCGGCGGCGAACTGGCGCGGCAGTGCGCAGCGCTGGGGCCGTCGGAGCTGACCATCTATGACGCCTCGGAATTCAACGTGTTCGAGATCGACCAGGAACTGAGCCGCGCCTATCCGAACGTGGTGCGCCGCATGGTGATCGGCGATGTGCGCGATGAAGTGCGGCTGGAGCAGGCGATGGCGGAAGCCGCGCCCGACCTGGTGATCCATGCGGCGGCGCTGAAGCATGTGCCGCTGATGGAGCTGAATCCCAATGAGGCGATCCTCACCAACGTGCTGGGTGCGCGGCGTTGCGCGACCATCGCGGCCAATCTGGGTGTGAAAGCCTTCACCTTCATCTCGACCGACAAGGCGGTGAACCCCACCAACGTCATGGGCGCCACCAAGCGCGCGGCGGAGCTGTTCATCCAGGCGTTCGCGCCGACGGCGCCGGGCACGCGCTTCTCGCTGGTGCGGTTCGGCAACGTGCTGGGCTCCAAGGGCTCGGTCTCGCCGCTGTTCGAACGGCAGATCGCCGATGGCGGCCCGGTGACGGTGACCCATCCCGACATGACGCGCTATTTCATGAGCGTGGAGGAAGCTTCCGCCCTCGTGCTGCAGGCGGCGGCGATGTCGGCGTCGGCCACGTCGGACGAAGCGGCGCTTTACGTCCTCGACATGGGCGAACCGGTGCGGGTGATCGACCTTGCCGAGAAGATGATCCGGATGAAGGGCCTGACGCCGGGCCAGGACATCCTCATCCGCATCACGGGCCCGCGCCCGGGCGAGAAGCTGACCGAGACGGTGTTCTACGACCGCGAGCAGGTGCGCGACACGACGGTCGATGGCGTGCTGGAAGTCGCCAATACGGGGTCCCCGCCGATCGCCGAAGTGCAGGCCCGGCTCGACGCTATCGTGTCCTACGCCGCCCGCCGCGACCCGCAGGCCTCCCTCTCGATGATGAAGGCGCTGGCGCCGGAATTGTTCACAGAGGACGCCTGGGGCGAGCCGATGATGAACGTGCATTAGGTAACAGCAGCCGGGTATTGATCCTGCGCCCGGCGACGCCATGTCATACCCATGGAAATGCGTGCACTGGTCTTCAACGGTGAGGCTTATTGCGACAGCGAGCGCCAGGACGAACTTGTCCGGCGGACGCTGGAAGCCATTGAAAAGAGTGGCGTGACGCTGGAGGCAAGCGAGCTTTCGGTGGACCGCTCGGGCGCCCTGTTCCTCGTCAGCGGCGAGGCGGCGGCCATCCGGAAGCTGTGGAGCCAGGTCGAGGCCACGGGGCTGGAAAACGACTGGGAAGCCTTCGGTTCGAAGCTGGACTGGTCGACGTTCGAGATAAGCCGGCAGGCCAGGTAGCCGGCCCCACCAGACCTGCCGGTTGCGGCAAGGTCGCCGGACCCGGACTTGACGGTTTCAAGACAGCCAGCGTGATGCTATCCGGCGCCCAGCCAGTGCTGGAGCCGCCATGTCGCCCCCCAAAGCCGCCCCCAAGACCGTTCCCGACCGCATCGCCGTGAAGCGCGTCCTGATCTCGGTCTCGGACAAGACCGGGCTGGTGGAGCGGGCGAAGAAACTGGCGGCGCTGGGAGTCGATCTCGTATCGACGGGCGGCACGTCGAAGGCGCTGAAGGAGGCGGGTCTTGCCGTTCGCGACGTGGCGGACCTGACGGGCTTTCCCGAGATGATGGATGGGCGGGTGAAGACGCTGCATCCGAAAGTGCATGGCGGGCTGCTGTTCCGTCGTGACCTTGCAACCCACACGAAGGATGCGAGCGATCACGGCATCGAGCCGATCGATCTGGTGTGGATCAACCTCTATCCGTTCGAGGCGACCGTTGAGAGCGGGGCGGGCTTCGACGATTGCATCGAGAACATCGACATTGGCGGCCCGGCCATGCTGCGCGCAGCGTCGAAGAATGCCGACTTCGTGGCGGTGTGCACGGATGGCGCTGACGTGGACGCGGCGATTGCGGAGATGGAAGCGGGCGGCGTGACGCTGAACCTGCGTCGTCGGCTGGCGGCGAAGACGTATGCGCGCACGGCGGCGTACGATGCTGCGATCAGCGAGTGGTACTGGAAGCAGCTGGGCGAAGACGCGGGCGACTGGCGTGCGTTCGGCGGCAAGCTGCAGCAGACGCTGCGCTATGGCGAGAACCCGCACCAGCAGGCGGTGGTCTATGCCGGGCCGGACAAGCGCGCCGGCGTGCTGACCGCGCGGCAGATGCAGGGCAAGGAGCTCAGCTACAACAATATCAACGACACGGATGCGGCCTACGAGCTGGTGGCCGAGTTCGATCCTGCGGTGTCGCCTGCGGTGGCGATCATCAAGCACGCCAATCCGTGCGGCGTGGCGACGGGCGCGACGGTGACGGAAGCCTATCGCCGCGCACTGGAATGCGATTCCACGTCGGCGTTCGGCGGTATCATCGCGGTGAACGTGCCGCTGGATGGGCCGACGGCGGAAGCGATCACGGAGATCTTCACCGAGGTGGTGATCGCGCCGGGCGCGGATGACGCCGCGCTGGCGGTGTTCGCGAAGAAGAAGAATTTGCGGCTTCTGCTGACCAACGGCCTGCCGGATCCGGGCAAGCCGGGCGTGATGGTGCGCACGGTGGCGGGCGGGCTTCTGGTGCAGGACCGCGATGTCGGCCGCATCATGGAGGCGGACCTCAAGATCGTGACCAAGCGCCGCCCAAGCCCGCAGGAAATCGCGGACATGCTGTTTGCCTTCCGCGTCTGCAAGCACACCAAGTCGAACGCCATCATCTACGCGAAGGATGGCGCGACGGTGGGCATCGGCGCGGGGCAGATGAGCCGCGTGGATTCAGCGCGTATCGCCCGCCGCAAGGCGGAAGACGCGGCTGCGGCGCTGGGCGGCAAGGCGGAGCCGAAGACGATTGGGTCGGTGTGTGCGTCGGATGCGTTCTTCCCGTTCGCGGACGGCCTGCTGCAGGCAGCGCAGGCGGGCGCCACGGCTGTGATCCAGCCGGGTGGCTCGGTGCGGGACGATGAAGTGATCAAGGCCGCGGATGAGGCGGACCTTGCGATGGTGTTCACGGGGATGCGCCACTTCCGGCACTGACGCGCTTCTCGCGAGTATGGAGTGGGCGTCTGGCGGGCGTGCTGTTGCGCTATCCGCCCGCTTCGCCGGCAGCCCCTTCCGGCCCTTTGGGCTTGCCCTGCGCTATCGCTCCGGGCGTTCGTTGCTCGAATTGGTCCACTGGACCAATTCGTCCGCTGCGCGGACCACGCCTCACTCCCCGCTTCGCGGGGCAGGACCACAAACCGCTGACATCATGGGGAAGTCCTCCCTCGCCGAAGGCGGGGGAGGTGGCGCGAAGCGACGGAGGGGGCCGACCGCGAAGCGGGCGGAGTGCGGGATGACAAGAGCTGACTCTGCACGTTAGCTTCCGCTCCTGCGATGGAGTCTCCCATGAAACTTGCGCGTCTTGCTTCGATCACGCTGGCCCTGATGCTCGCGACGCCCGCTGTTGCGCAGCAGGTGCAGCGGCGAGAGATCGGGGCTCAGATATTCGAGAATGTGCCGGAGGCGCCGCAGGCGGTTAGGGACAGTCTGGCGCGGTATCAGAATGCGCGCTCGGCCTTGTTTGCGGACTGGCTGAAGGACGGGTCGATGCTGATCCGCACGCGGTTTGGCGCGACCAACCAGCTGCATCGCGTGGGCGCGCCGGGAGGGGATCGCAGCCAGCTGACGTTTTATGCGGACCCGGTGGCGGATGCGCATGTCGTGCCGAAGAGCGGACAGTTCGTGTTCACGAAGGACACGGGCGGGGATGAGTGGTTCCAGCTGTTCCTGTCGGACGGCAAGGGCACGGATGTGCAGCTGACCGAGCCGGGGACGCGCAATCTCGGCGTGGTGTTCACGCCGGATGGCAAGACCGCGATCTGGACGGTCTCGCGCAAGGGCGACGCGGATTCGGACATTGTTGCGGTGGATCTTGCGAACCCCGGCGCGCGGCGGACTTTGCATGAAGGGCAGGGGTCGCTGGAGACGCTGGATGTGTCGCCCGATGGCAAGACCGTGCTGGTGGGGCGGTATCTGTCGATTGCGGAATCGAAGCGCTACCTGCTCGACATCGCGACGGGCAAGCTGACCGAGATCACGTCGGGCGAGAAGGCCAACTATTCGGGCGGCGTGTTCTTGGCCGACGGCAAGCGCGTGATGCTGTTGTCGGATCGCGACACGGATGCCTTGCATCTGGCGGAGATGAACCTGGCGACGCGCAAGGAGGTCGCGGTGTCGCCGGCGCAGGTCTGGGATGTCGAGGCGTTCGATGTGTCGAAGGACGGGCGCCTGGTGGCCTATGCGGTGAACGAGGACGGGTATTCGGTCGTGCATGTGCTCGACATGAAGACGCGCCGGGCGCTGGTGCAGCCGAAGCTGCCGGTGGCGGTGCTGAGCGGGCTGAAGTTCTCGGCGAACGGGTCGAAGCTGGCGATCGGGCTCTCGACGCCGAAGAGCGCGGGCGATGTGTGGGCGTGGGATACCAAGGCCGGCAAGCTGACGCGGTGGACGACATCGGAGCTGGGCGGGCTGGATGCGGCCAAGCTGGTTGAGCCGAAGCTGGTGCGGTTCAATTCGTTCGATGGCCTGTCTATACCGGCGTTTGTCTACAAGCCGGCTGCGGCAACAGGCAAGCTGCCCGTCATCATCGACATTCATGGCGGACCGGAGAGCCAGTCGCGGCCCGGCTTCAACCCGACGCACCAGCAGATGGTCAACGAGCTGGGGGCGGCGGTGATCGTACCGAACGTTCGCGGCTCGACCGGATACGGCAAGGTCTATGTCGGGCTCGACAATGCGGCGAAGCGCGAGGATTCGGTCAAGGACATCGGCGCGCTGCTCGACTGGGTGAAGACGCAGCCGGATCTCGATGCCTCGCGCGTGGTTGTCTATGGCCAGTCATACGGCGGGTACATGGTGCTGGCGGCGATGACGCATTATTCGGATCGTCTCGCGGGCGGCATCGAGCGCTATGGCATCTCGAACTGGGTGTCGTTCCTCAACAATACGGAAGCCTATCGCCGCGACCTGCGCCGGGCGGAGTATGGCGATGAGCGCGTGCCAGAGATGCTGGCGGTGTTCGACAAGATCTCGCCGCTCAACAATGTCGCGAAGATCACCAGGCCGATGCTGATCATGCAGGGGCTGAACGATCCGCGCGTGCCGGCCAGCGAGTCGCGGCAGGTGGTCGATGCGCTGCGGGCGAAGGGCATCGCGGTGGGCTATGTGCAGTTCAAGGACGAAGGGCACGGGTTCACGCGCAAGCCGAACAATGATGCGCGGCGCGAGGCGGAGACGGTGTTTTTGCAGGGGTTGTTCGGGAAGTAGCCGCCGCCTGTCATCCCGGAAGCGCGCAGCGCTATCCGGGACCCATGCGGCGATCTGCGTGGTGGAGGAATGGGTCCCGGCTCTCCACGTCGCTGCGGCCGGGATGACAAATCGAAAGTCCTCCTCCCTCTTGCGAGAGAGGAGGTGTTCAGCGCCTCAGCTCTTGTTCTTGATGTTGGCTTCTTTCGCTGCGAGGCGGTCTTCCTGGTCGAAGACGATCGGGGCGGCGCCCGGAGCGGCTTCGGCGTAGGCGCGGGACTTGCGGGCAAGGCGCGCCATCGACTCGTTCATCGTGCCGGCAGACATCGCCATCTGCTGGCCACCCTGGACGCCCACAGAAGACGCGTCCGAGATGTTGTCGAAGTTCGCGCCGAGGAAGACGGTTTCCCATCCCTTGGCTTTGACGCGATCGAGCGCGGCTTTGACGCCGTCACGCGTGACTTCCTGCGAGGCATTTTCCTGGCCGTCGGTCATCACGACGATGACGGCCTTGTCGGGGTTGTCTCCTTCCGCGAGCGAGATGATGCGAACCATCGCATCGAGCAGGGGCGTCATACCGCGTGGGCTGGCCTCGCGATCGGTGACGTTTTCCCAGTGCAGCGCCGGTTGCTTGCGGCGCAGTGTGTCGAACTTCAGGCCATCCTGACTGTCGAACACGGAGAGTGTGATGTGGCTGTCGACGGACGATCCGCCGGTTTTGGTGGCAAGTTCCTTTGCGAACGCGTTGACGGAGGACAGTGCTTCCACCCACAGCGACTGCATCGAGCCCGAGCGGTCGAGAAGAATGTAGGCCTGCATTGACGGTCCCCTTTTCGGCTGATCCCCAACCCATGCGGACGTGTGTCCGCGAACGGGAAATGGGTGCGGCGGGCCGCCGCACCAGAGGCGAACTGCAGAATTATTGGTTGCAGATGCGATCAGTGCGCGTGGTCGGCGAGCTGCTGGGCGAGGGCGGGCACTCGCTAGCCCGCATCTCCGCCGCAGGCGCCTGCGTCGAGCGCTTTCAGCAGCTGCTCCCTGGTTGCGTGCGTGCAGCTGGCGGCGTCCCAGTCAGTGGTGAGAATTTCGCGGATGCGGGCTTCGCTGACGCCGACGTTGGGGCAGATGCCGGCGGTGTCGTGCAGCATCACCCAGAGTTCGTTTTCCTTGAGGCCGCGCGCGGTGAGGTTTGTGCCGCACGTTGCCCACGCGGTTACGTCGACGCCGACTGGCGGTGTGAGCGTTTCAAGATCGGGGGCGCGGCAGGCGGGGCGATCGAGCGAGAGTTGCGGGCTGCCCATGCCGGCTTCGCGGCAGGCCTGCGGCCACTGGCTGTCGAGTTCGCGGATGCGTTCCGGGGTGAGGATTTCGGTTGGGCAGAGCTCGCTGTCGTAGAGGGCGCGCTGTTCGGTTTCCGTGATGCCGAGTCCACGGAGGGCGGCATCGCACTTGGCCTTGGGCTCGATGGCGCAGCAGGCGGGCTCTTTCTTTTCGCCGCCGCACGCGGACAGCGTAAGTGCGAGCGCGAAGGCCATGGCGGCGCGGATCAGCATGCGGCATTTCCCAGGATGGTGTTTTCGCCACGGTGGCGGAGGCGAGTCTGCGGGTCAATGCGCGCGCCGAAACGTCCGGGATTCACAGGGCTTTCACACTGGTTAACCCGGTCTTTACCGAAGACCTGCCCAGTTGTCTGGAACATCCCATGGGAGTGCGCCCGATGTCGGTCTGCTACCGGCTGGTTCTGGAT
>JAOATF010000095.1 GCA_030158285.1 Hyphomonadaceae bacterium | reverse complement strand
GTGTTGGGAAGTTTCTGAAAACCTGAAACGCCAATTCCCGGGAATTGCGGGGGTGTTGCGGCGTCTGTGAGCCCGGCGCGGCAGCTACGGGAACCTGCAAACGGGGTTTGCGGATGGCGGGCGGGCGCCTAGGGTGGCGGGATGCAAGGGATGGCTGGGATGAAGTGGGTTTTGGCGGCGCTGGCGGTTGCCGGACTGGTGGCATGTGGCGAGACACCCCCGCCGCCGCCGAGCGAGGCCCATGTGGCGTTCTCCAAGGCGTGCGTCACGGGCGGGGGAACGGATGCGTCGTGCGAATGCCAGGCCGGCAAGATCGATGCGCTGGTGGCCAGCGGGGAAATGAGCCCGGAGTTCCAGAAAGCGGTGTTGCTGCAGGAGCAGGGGCAGGACGACGCCGCCGAGGAGATCATGCAGACGCTGGACGTGCACCAGCTGTTCAACCAGATCAGCAGCCTTGGCGATGCCAAGCAGTCCTGCGCTGCGCCTTCACCTTGAGCTGTTCCGCCCAGATGGGGAGGAATGTTGAGCGTGGCCTTCGGGACAGATAGAAGCGCCCTGACGGGAATCCTTGCCGGGTCGGAAACTGCCATGAAGCGCGTCGCGCTCGTTCTGCTTGCCCTCGCGGCTCTTGGCGCTGCTGCCTGCAGCCCGCGTGATGCGGGCAAGAAGGCAATTGTTGCACGCTGCCTCGCTGGCGCTGAGGACGAAAAGGTCTGCGACTGCCAGGCGCAGGCCTCCGCCGAGAAGCTGGACCAGGAACTGTTTGATCTCGTCGTGCTGGGCGCCAAGGGCGAGGAAGGCGAGGTTGCTGCGCGGGCAGAGGAGCTGACACCCGAGCTGCAGAACAAGTTTTCGCTGCTGATCCCTGAAATCAAACAGGAATGCGAATCCGCCGCGGCGCTTTCGGCGAGCTAGGACGGCTCGACCGCCGGTAGCTGCCCCGTCTGCCGCAGGGCCTCCCAGAGTGCAATTCCAGCCGACATCGCGACGTTGAGCGAACGGGCAGACGGAACGAGGGGAATAGCCACCCTTGCGTCAGCCGCGGCGTGAACCTCATCGGGAACGCCGGCCGATTCTCGACCGAACAGAAGCGTATCGCCGGGCTGGAACACCGCCTGGTCCAGTCGCGTGCTGCCGCGCGTGGTGAAGAGGACCAGTCGCGAACCAGACGCAATCTGATGTTCGCGGAACGAAAGCCAGCCGGAATGGCGGAAAACAGCGACGTTTTCAGCGTAGTCCATCGCCGTCCGGCGCAGCGCCTTGTCGGTGAGCGGGAAGCCGCAGGGCTCGATTATGTCGACTGCGACGCCAAGGCACGCCGCCAATCGGAGATTCGCCCCAAGATTCTGAGGGATGTCAGGTTGAAAGAGGGCGAGTCGCACTTTAGACGGGTCCGTCACTGGAGGGGCTTTCTTGCGACACCTCGCCGCCTAGGGGGAAACCTCGGTGGCGACGATAAGGCGTCAAAAGCTCCGGATAGCATGGGAGACTCGTGTGTCGGAACACGGATCCAAGGCCTCTACGGCGGATACTGCGCACGCTGGAGAAACCCGCAGGGATTTCATCCACATCGCGGCGGCGACTGTCGCCGGCGCCGGCGTTCTCGCGGTCGCCTGGCCGTTCGTGCAACAGCTCGCCCCGGCGGCTGACACGCGCGCTGCCTCGAGCGCCGAAGTGGACGTCTCGAAAGTGCCGGAAGGCAGCGAGATCCGCGTGCTGATTGGCGGCCTGCCGTTCTTCATCCGTCACCGCACCGCGGCCGAGATCGCCCGCGCCAAGGCCGACGACACCGCGCAGCTGCGTGATCCGGCCACGGACGACAGCCGCCTCCACGCGATGATGGACGGCAAGCTGAACCCGGCCATCCTGGTCACCTCGGGCACCTGCACGCACCTCGGTTGCGTTCCGGTCGGTCCGGCTCAGGGTTCGGTCGGCGAGTTCGGCGGCTGGTACTGCCCGTGCCACGGCTCGCACTACGATACCTCGGGACGCATTCGTAAGGGACCGGCGCCGAAGAACCTGGCGATCCCGAAATACGATTATACGTCGCCCACCATGATCAAGATTTCGCTGTAGTCGGGGGAGAGCCAAGTGAGCGGACCGTCGACCTACGAACCCAAGACCGGCATCGAGAAGTGGCTCGATACCCGTCTCCCCATCATCCGCTTCGGTGCGGACCTGATGGATTTCCCGACCCCGAAGAACCTCAACTACTGGTGGACCTTCGGCGGCATCCTGGCCGTCTGCCTCGTTGTGCAGATCGTCACCGGCATCGTGCTGGCGATGCACTATGTGGCCACGACGCAGGGCGCGTTCGCCTCGGTCGAGCGCATCATGCGCGACGTCGATTTCGGCTGGCTGATCCGGAACATCCACGCCAACGGCGCTTCGATGTTCTTCCTCGCCGTCTACATCCACATGTTCCGCGGGCTGTACTACGGCTCATACAAGGCGCCGCGTGAGGTCATCTGGATCCTCGGCATGGTGATCTACTTCCTGATGATGGCGACGGCGTTCATGGGCTACGTGCTGCCCTGGGGCCAGATGTCGTTCCACGGCTCGGCCGTTATCACCAACCTGATCGGCGCGATCCCGCTGGTCGGCGACACCGTGAAAACCTACCTGATGGGCGGCCCGGCGATCGGCGATCCGACGCTGAACCGCTTCTTCTCGCTGCACTACCTGCTGCCGTTCGTCATTGCCGGCATCGTCGTGCTGCACGTCTGGGCGCTGCACGTGCCGGGCAACAACAACCCGACCGGCGTTTCGGTGAAGGACGTCAAGAAAGACACGGTTCCGTTCCACCCGTACTACACGGTGAAGGACGGCTTCGCGATTGCGGTGTTCTTCATCCTGTTCGCGGTCTTCGTGTTCTACTCGCCCAACGCCCTGGGTCACGCGGACAACTTCATCGAGGCGAACCCGGCCCAGACGCCGGCGCACATCGTGCCGGAATGGTATCTGCTGCCGTTCTACGCGATCCTGCGCGCCATCACGTTCGACATCGG
>JAOATF010000094.1 GCA_030158285.1 Hyphomonadaceae bacterium | reverse complement strand
GGTTTGTGGAGCACCTCTATCTCGCGGCGGCAGACATCATCCTGCGCGAGGCGGAAGAGGCCGGCGCGGAACGCGTGATGATAGTCGCACACAATCCGGGCATGCACGAGTTGGCGGCGCGGCTGGCCCACCGGATGAACGACATGGAAGCGAAGGTTCGCGCGAAGTATCCGACGGCGGCGTGCGCGATCTTCGAGCGCAAGGATGACACCGCATCCTTCCGGCTGAAGGATTTCATCACACCGAAGAACGCAACGGACTGATTTCTAGGTCGGTGAATGCGCGGACGGGGCGATGATCAGATCGCCGATGCCTTGCAGCGACCAGTTGTCGTACAGGCCCCACAGGTAGACGCCGTAGAGCGCCAGGAACAGCAGGCCCGTGGCGGCGCCGACGCGGCGGTGCAGGAAGACGACGACAGTGACCAGCACGGCCGATGCGGCCATGGCCCAGTGGCTGAACGCCGTAAATTCGGGGCTCAGCTGGCCGCGCGGGGCCATGATGGCGACGATGCCACCGGCGCCGAGAATGTTGAAGATGTTCGCGCCGATGATGTTGCCCATGGCGACATCGGATTGCTTGCGCACGGCCGCCGAGATGGTGGCGCCGAGTTCCGGCAGGGATGAGCCGACAGCGAGAATGGTGAGGCCGACGATGGTTTCGCTGGCGTGCAGTTCCTGGCCCAACGAGATGCCGCCATCGACCAGAAGACGCGAGCCGAGCGGCATGCCGATCAGGCCGATCAGGATGAGCATGATCATCCGCCACATCGGCGTGTACATCATCTCCAGCTCTTCCTTGGTGTCTTCCGACCTGTCCTCGCGGTCGATCGACCAGGCGAGGATGGCGTACGCCACAAGGGCCACCACGAAGCCGACGCCGATCCACAGCGTGAGGCCGAAGAACATGGAGAGGCCGATCCACGCCGCCGTGCAGAGCAGCATGAAGATCGCGGTGAGGCGCATGCGAGGCGCGTCGGTGGTGATCGGGAAGATCAGCGCGGGCAGCGCGAGCACCAGAAGGATGTTCGCGATGTTTGACCCGATGATGTTGCCGTGGGCGAGGCCGGCGCTGCCGGATGAGGCCGCCTGAACCGAGATCACGAATTCCGGCAGCGATGTGCCGAAGCCGACGATCACGATGCCGACCAGCAGGGGTGAGACGTTGGCCTTGTAGGCGGCGGCGAGCGCGCCACGTACGAGACAGTCAGCCGAATAGATCAGGACCGCGAAGCCCAGGATCAGAATAACGATGGCGCCTGCAAGTAGTGTCAACGCAGCCTCCCCCGGCCTGGAACAGTCCCCCGCCTGGTCCGCTTAGTCGATACGACGGTATTCCAGCAGGTTGAGAAGGCTGAAAACCACGACTACAGCCACAATTGCATATACAGCCGCCACGAAATGCTCCTTCCGAACCTCAGATGTTCAGGACTATGCCTGCCTGAACCCGTTTCCTACAAGGTCACGCCCCGGTGAGAAAGCCCAGCCTTCGCGACCGCATCTTCCAGCGGTGGTTTCGCCTGCGGCGGTCCGCCACGCTGGGCGTTCGCGGCGTGGTTGTGAACGCGGAGGGGCAGGTTTTGTTGCTGCGCCACACCTACACGCCGGGATGGCACCTGCCCGGCGGGGGCGTCGAAAAGCTCGAAACATGCGTGCTGTCGATGCAGCGCGAGCTGGAGGAAGAGGCGGGAATCATCGCGGAGGCCACCGCCATCGAGCTGGTTTCGGTCCACGCCAATCACGCGTTTTTCCCCAATGACCACGTGCTGGTCTACCGGGTCAGGACCTGGACGCAGGGCGAGGCGACCCAGAAAGGCGAGATTGCCGAGGTGCGGTTTGTCGATCCGCTTGCCCCGCCCGAGGGGACATCACCGGGCACAAGGCGTCGTCTGGACGAGCTTTTCGCAGGTGCGGCGCGCAGCGAACTCTGGTGATATGTCGCGGCGCGGGGCGCCCTGACCTCCATTTGATCCGGGTTTGGCCATTGATTTGCAGTAATGTTTGGTCATCACTGCCGCGCAACGTGCGGAGGACGACATGCGGCTGACGAAGATGATCGCGACGGCGACGCTCGCGCCGATGCTTTTGCTCGCAGCTTGCGGCGGTCCCGATGCGGCCACGGCGCCGACTGCGGGCACCGTACCGCTGGCCGGCGATGATGCGTTGATCGCGACGGCGACAAAGGTGAGCGATGCGATCGGCGGCTGCGTGCGGCCGGCGGATGCGCAGGTCGAGTCGAAAGTCGTTAGCCTCGAGAATGGGTCCATCGTGATGGTGGCGTGCAGCCAGAGCGCCGGTTCGTATACACACCGGCTGTTCGCCGTACGCGGCAGCGAGGCGCCTCAACTTCTCACTCTGCCCGACTACGATTCGACCGGCTGGTTCGCATCGGACAAGGCCAGCACGGCGGAGCTCGACGCAGGCACCGGCGTGCTGACCACAGCGCGCGGGAGCGCGGACAAGAGCAGCTGCGGCTCCGAAGGCAGCTATCAGTGGGACGGCATCCACTTCGTGCTGCAGGAATTGCGCTGGCAGGAGTGCGGCGACCCGAACCTGAAAGGTCCGCCGTTCCCGGTGATCTGGCCGACGCAGCAAGGCGCATCCACGGCGCCGAACACGGCGACACCTGCGCCGTAGACGGACGACTGATTACACAAACACCAAAAGCTCCACTGCGTTTCCGCATGGAGGTTCGCTGTCGTCTTGGGCCCTGATGGAGGGCCCGGGGACGCGGGGAGGCCCCGCTGGTTTGGCGACGCTGATTGCTCAGCTCTACCGGTAGTCAGAAGAGAAGCGCGGATCCCGCGTCCCCGGCAGGTGTTTGTCCAGCGGCCTCGAACGGCGGCGTTTTTCAACCGCGTGTCGTAGCTCGCCGCCGGCGTGCGGGTCGGGATGTTCAGCCCGGTCCCCCGAATACTCCTGCGCTTCACACGGTGGTAGGCCCTCCCTTGGGGACGACAACGGGACCACCGCACCTCGTAACGAGTCGCGCAGGCTCTTCACGCTCGCCTGCATCCACCCCGCGC
>JAOATF010000093.1 GCA_030158285.1 Hyphomonadaceae bacterium | reverse complement strand
CCGCCAGATAGACGCCCGCTTCCGCGAACAGCTCCAGCCCGCCGCCGAAGTCATGGTTCAGGAAAGCGAAGGCATTGTAGCGATCAACGCCGTTGGTGACCGTGGTGTCCTGGTTGACGTTGTAGCGCGTCTCCTGCGGCCGCGTGGAGGTCGTCGTGATGCAGGTCGTCGGCGTCAGGGTCGTGGCGCAACCGCCCAGCGAACTCGGCCGGATGTGGAACTGGCCCGCCGCATTGGTCACCGGCGTTCCGCCAACGACGATGTTCCCGGCCGAATAGCGATCAAAAATCCCCCACGCCGAGGTGATCGACGTGTTGTTGAAGTTCGCCGACACCGAATCGGCAGCCCAGGCGCCCGGCAGACGCCCGCGCTGGTCAGCATTGGCCGTGAAATCGCGGTCGCTGGCGAAGATCGGATCGCGCGTGAAATAGGAGGCCATCACCGACAGCCGCGTGGCCTCGTCCGGCGAGCGGAGGCCGAATTCCATGGCGGCCGTGAACTCGTCCGAGGACGTCCCATCCTCCCCGCCATAGGTGAGGTCCAGCGTGAAGCCCTCGATGTCGGACTTGAGGACGGTGTTCACCACCCCGGCAACCGCATCCGTTCCGTAGAGCGCCGATGCGCCGTCCCGCAGCACCTCGATCCGTTTCACGCCCATGGTCGGGATGGCGTTGGCGTTGACGGTCACGACAGGCACGAGGTTCTCGGCCTGCGTTCCCGGATGGTTAACCATCCGCCGCCCGTTCAGGAGCACAAGTGTGTTGCCAGTTCCCAGCGCGCGAAGGTTGATCGAGGCCGTGTCGCCCCGGGCGGAGTTCAGCCCGCCGACCGAGTTGGACGTGCTGGCGCTGCCAAATCCCACATCGCCCAGCTGGGGAATCGACCGGAACAGGTCATCGCCGGAACTGGCGGCGATGGCGTCCAGCTCCTCCTCCCCGACGACGGTAACCGGCAGGGCCTCGGTCGGCCGCGCGCCCACGATCTGGGACCCCACGATCACAACCACATCCGTGGCAGTGGAATTGTCTTCGGCGGGCGGCGTTTCCTGGGCCGCGGCAATACCGGCCAGCGCCATGGCGGTCGACGCCATCAGCAGCGCACGCGCAGCCAGACCACGTGTTGAAAAACGCATGTTTTACCCCCGGTCCTGACCTCGCCAGCCCCACCAGGCAACTGAGCGCGACATCGTCCCCGGCACGACACCTGTCAACAAAATTCCCCCTTGGAGCGCGACCTCGCTGTGACCGCTTGCCGGGTGAGCGCTTCACGGGAACACGTGACCAGCTTCACGGCTAATTGAAGCGTTGTTTTCAAGGCGTTGGCGCGTCCGCGTTGACCGATTCTCAAGGCCGGGCGTCTATGGTGCCGCCCAAGGGTTCAAAGCATCGGTTCCACGCGGGACGAGGCCGCTTGATCGCGGAAACGTCATCGCTTTTTGGCAAACCGCGTCTGCGAGACGCAGACGGTTTGCAACGAATGGAGCGTATGGAGTGAGCCTGGACGGATAGTGGCCCCCTTTGAGGATGGCCGCACCGTAGGCGGGTGTAGTAGTCTGGTGGCGGAGTCGCTTTTTATGGCGCTGACCAAGAAACAGGTGATCGCGGGTGCGGTGGCCGTGGCGGTAGTGGCCGTCGGCGGCATTGCTTTCGGGACTCTCAATGGCGGCGGCGGCGGTCATGGCGAACAGGCGGCCGGCATGCCGGGTCCGGGTGGTCCTGGCGGACGTCCGGGCGGTCCAGGTGGACCGGGTGGCCCCGGCGGACGCGGTGGTCCGCCGACCCAGGTTCAGGCCATTGTCGCGGAATCGCGCGTCTTCTCCTCGCGCATCGAAGCCCTTGGCACGCTGGAGCCGCGCGAACGCGTGGTGCTGACGGCCAACGCAGCCGATCGCGTGACCGGCGTGTTCTTCGAAGACGGCCAGCGTGTCGCCAAGGGCAAGACGCTGATGACCCTCGTGAATGACGAGGAAGAATCCCAACTCGACTCCGCGCGCGCGAGCCTCGCGAATGCCAAGCTTGTGTACGAGCGCAACCAGCGCCTCGCTGCGGCCGACGCTGTCGCCCAGCTGGAGCTGGAGCGCACCAAGACCGCCTATGAAGCCGCCGTCGCCAGCGTCTCGGCTGCGCAGGCCCGCCTGCGCGACCGCGTGCTGAATGCGCCTTTCTCCGGCGTGCTCGGCTTCCGCCAGGTTTCGGTCGGCGCATTTGTTTCGCCGGGCCAGACTGTGGCCACGCTGATCGACGACAGCCAGATGCGTCTCGAATTCGGCGTTCCCTCGATCTACCTCAACGACCTCCGCCTCGGCCTGGAGATCAACGCCGTGACCCGCGATTTCCCGGGCCAGAACTTTGTCGGCAAGCTCACGTCGATCGATAACGCAATCGACCCGATCTCGCTCGCTGTGAAAGTTCGCGCGACCCTGCCGAACCCCAAGGGCCTGCTGAAGGCGGGCTCGTCGATGAACGTGCAGCTGGTCTCCAAGCCGCGCACATCTCTCGCCGTGTCGGAAATTTCGGTCATCGCCGAAGGTTCGAAGAATTTCGTCTACACGGTCGATAGCTCGAAGCAGCCTGCCGTCGCCGCAAAAACGGAAGTGACGCTTGGCTCGCGTGAGCGTGGCGTTGTCGAGGTCCTGAGCGGCCTCAAATCTGGCGACGTTGTTGTCACCGATGGCGTGCTGAAGGTTCGTCCCGGCGGACCGGTTCGCGTTCAATCCTCCGGCGGCCCCAGCATCAGCGGCGATGCACGCATCGCCGGTGCGCAGGGAACGTCCGACAAGGGCAGCCTCGCCCAATAATCGCGCCGGGAGATCCGCGCCATGCTACTTTCGGACGTTTCCATCAAACGACCGGTCCTCGCCACCGTGATCGGCTTGCTGCTGATCGCGGTCGGCTTTGTCTCGTTCACGCGCCTTGCTCTGCGCGAATATCCTGACATCGATCCGCCGATCGTCTCGATCCGCACGACCTATCCCGGCGCCTCCGCCAACGTGGTCGAGTCCCGCATCACCGAGGTGATCGAGGACCGCATCGCCGGCGTTGAAGGCATCCGCTTCATCAACTCCTCGAGCCAGGACGGCCAGTCGGCCATCGCGATCGAGTTCGACATTTCGCGCGACATGGACTCGGCTGCCAACGACGTGCGTGACCGCGTCGGCGGCGTACTCCGCCAGCTGCCGGAAGAGGCTGATCCGCCAGACGTGCAGAAGGCGGATGCTTCGGAAGAGATCGTGCTGTGGCTGCAGATGTCGTCCGACAAGCGCACGGCGCTCGAGCTGACCGACTATGCCGAACGCTACCTGATCGACCGCTTCTCCTCCATCGACGGCGTCGCCCGTATCCAGATCGGCGGACAGCGTACGCCCGCCATGCGCGTGTGGCTCGATCGCCGCGCCATCGCAGCGCGCGGCCTCACCGTTGGCGACATTGAACGCGCCGTCCGCACGGAAAACGTCGAGACGCCCGCGGGCTCGCTGACCTCGCAGGACCTTATCTTCACGGCCCGCATCGAACGTCCGTTCCGTACACCGCAGGAATTCTCGCAGCTCGTGGTCGCCAAGGGCGAGGACGGCGTTGTCGTCCGTCTTGGCGACGTGGCGCGCGTGGAATTCGGCGCAGAGGAAGACCGTTCGATCTTCCGTGGCAATGGCCGCGATACGGTCGGCATCGGCATCGTCAAGCAATCGACGGCCAACGTGGTCGAGGTCGCCAAGATCGCACGCGAGCGCGCGATAGAAGTGGCGTCCACCCTGCCCGAAGACATGAAGCTGGAAGTGAACTTCGACGGCTCCGTGTTCGTGAACGCCGCGATCAACGAGGTGTTCATCACGCTTGCTATCGCCGTCGCGCTGGTCGTGGGCGTGATCTACCTGTTCCTCGGCACCTTCCGGGCGACGCTGATCCCGGCCGTTACCGTGCCGATCTCGCTGATCGCATCGTTCACCGTGCTGCTGGCGCTTGGCCTGTCGATCAACATGCTGACGCTGCTCGCCCTCGTCATGGCCATCGGCCTTGTCGTGGACGACGCCATCGTCGTGCTCGAGAACATCCACCGCCGGATCGAGGAATATGGCGAGACGCCGCTGGTCGCCGCCTATCGCGGCACGCGCCAGGTGGGCTTCGCGGTCGTCGCGACGACGCTGGTGCTGATCGCCGTGTTCGTGCCGATCACCTTCATGCAGGGCCAGATGGGCCGCCTGTTCTCGGAGTTCGCGATCGCCATCGCCGCCGCCATCGCCTTCTCGATGCTGGTGGCGCTGACCATCTCGCCGATGATGGCCTCCAAGCTGCTGAAGCCGCATGAAGACCACGCCGCCGACAAGCCGCGCAAGGGCTTTGCCTATCGCATCGACCAGGCCTTCGCCGGCCTGCGGCGCGGCTATTCAGCTGTCTATGACGCCACGGTGAAACGCCCGATCATCATTGCGGTCGCCTTCTTCGGGACGCTGGTGGGCAGCTATTGCCTGTTCACCACCATCCCCGGCGAATATACGCCGAACGAGGATCGCGGTTCGTTCCAGATCATGATCGCAGGCCCCGAAGGCGCCTCGTTCGAATACATGCAGCCGTTCGTCGAGCAGATCGAGGCGCGCCTGCTGCCGATGATCAACGCCGAGGGCCATCGCGAGATCGAGCGCATTTCCGTGCGCGCGCCTGGCGGCTTCGGCCCCGGCGGCGGCGGCTTCAACTCGGGCTCGATCCAGGTCGTGCTGACCGAATGGGGCCATCGCCGCAATGGCTTCCAGATCCTCAACGACATCAACCGCCAGCTGTCGGATATTCCGGGCGTGCGCGCTTTCGCCAACATGTCCTCGGCCTTTGGTCGCGGCGGCGGAGGCAACAAGCCGATCCAGTTCGTGATCAAGGGGCCGTCCTACGCCACGCTGGTTGAATGGCGGAACACGTTTATCGACGCGCTGAACAAGGAAAATCCCGGCATCGGCCAGATCGACTGGGACTACAAGGAAACGCAGCAGCAGTTCCGCGTGAACGTGGACTACAACCGCGCGTCCGACCTTGGCGTCACCGTGCAGGAGATCGGCTCGACACTGCAGACCATGCTCGGCTCCAAGCGCGTCGGCACGTTCATCCAGAACGGTGAAGAGCGGTATGTGATCTTCGAGGGCGAGCGCACCGAACAGGCGACACCGTCCGACCTGGAGAACATCTACGTCCGCTCGGCCCGCACGCGTGAGCTGATCCCGCTGTCGAACCTCGTCAATGTCGAGCAGATGGCGGATTCGCGCAGGCTCAACCGCTACAACCGCGTGCGCGCCATCACCATCGACGCGACGCTGAACCCCGGCGTGTCACTGGGCGTGGCGCTCGACAAGATGGAAGCGATCGCGCGCAAGGTCCTGCCGGAAGAAGCCGCGTTCGACTACAAAGGCCAGTCGCTGGACTACAAGCGCGCGGGATCATCGATCCTGTTCGTGTTCGCCTTCGGCGCCCTCGTCGTCTTCCTCGTGCTGGCGGCGCAGTTCGAAAGCTGGGTCCACCCGTTCGTGATCATGTTGTGTGTGCCAGCCACCATTGGCGGCGGCCTGCTGGGCATCTGGCTGACGGGCAACACGCTCAACATCTACACGCAGATCGGATTGATCATGCTTGTGGGACTGGCGGCCAAGAACGGCATTCTGATCGTCGAGTTCGCCAACCAGTTGCGAGACGACGGCAAGGAATTCAATGCCGCGCTCAAGGAAGCCGCCCTCACCCGCTTCCGCCCGATCGTGATGACGTCGCTGACGGCCATTGCGGGCGCCATTCCGCTGATCTTCAGCCATGGCGCGGGTTCGGAAACGCGCTCGGCCATCGGCGTGGTGATCCTGTTCGGTGTGGCGACCGCCATGCTGGTGACGCTGGTGCTGGTGCCTGCGGCCTACGCGCTGCTGGCCCGCCGCACGGGCAGCCCGCGTGACGTGGAACGCCGCCTCGAGAAGGAAGAGTCGGCCGCCCCGCCGGCGAACATGCATCCGGCGGAGTAAGGGGCTATCAGACGATCTGGCAAGGGCGGCTCTCGCGAGCCGCCCTTTTCATTTGCGCCCCAGCTCGCAGCAATCAAGCGCCATCGCGGAAATCGCGGGGGCTCTTGCCGGTCCAGCGTTTGAAGGCGCGGGAGAAGGCGGCGGGATCGGAGAAGCCGACGAGATAACCGGTCTCGTTCACCGAGGCCTTGCGGCCGGCGAGATAATCTTTCGACAGGCGATGGCGGAGATCGTCGAGGACTTTCTCGAAGGTGGCGTCTTCGGCCTTGAGGCGGCGGAACAGGGTCTGGCGGCTGACGGCCATTTTCGTGGCGATGGCGTCCATGCCGATATCGCCAGTGTGGAGGATGGGCATCAGCAGCGCCTCGACACGGCCGCGCGTGGTCTGGCTCTGCTCCAGCTCTTTCAGGAGCCGCTCGGCGCGCTCGCTGAGCACGCCGAACACATAGCGCGACTGCAACGCGACACGGAATTTCGGCGTGTCGGGATGCATGCGCAGGGCGTTCCACTCCGCATCGAACACGACGGGGCACTGGAAGATGCGATCGTACTCGGCGCGGTAGGACGGCGCGGGATGGGTGACGTGAACCTCCAGCACGTGCGGCGTGGGCACGAAGCGGCGGGGCGAGCAGACCATGCGGCCAAACGTGACTTCGGTGAGCTCCGGAAAGTCGTTGGGGTTGGCGCGGGCGTCCACCAACCATGGGCCGCGCTTGTCGACCTTCATCTGGAAGCGGTCGCCGCCGCCATCGTATTCGATGGCGAGACGACCAAAGCGGTTCATCTGCACGAATGCCTCGCCCATCGTTTCGGCCGCATTCATGATGAGCCCGGTGATGGAGAGTTCGGAGAGATCGACCTCCTCGCCATAGTGCAGCGCCAGCGCGGGGTCGCCGGTCAGCTCCTTCGCGGCGCGCATCAGAGCGATGTAGCTGGCGATCGGGATGCGGTTGTCCTGGTCGTCGAGATCGGCGAGCGCGATGCCGGAGCGGCGCGCAAGCTCATCCGCGCTCGCGCCTTTCGCGACCGCCATCTTGACGAGCCCGCGTGGCAGGCCGGCGCCGACAGTGAGTTCAGCCATGGACGCCTCGTGCGCCGCTGAAACGCAGAATGCAACCTGCGATCATGGTTTTGATGTCAGCGATCACGTCCGCGCCCTCGCAAATGAGCGATCATTCATGAGGCATTCAAGCCCAACGGCCGATGAACGTCACACAACAACAAATGAGGAAACACTCATGAAAAACCTCCCCGTACTGATCGCAACAACCCTCCTCCTCTCGCCTGCCGCCTTTTCGCAAACGGACGCTCCAGCGCGTACGCCGACCTCCACCGTGGTCGATGCCGATGTTCCGCGTACGGCGGATGGAAAGCCCGAATTGCAGGGGGCTGTCTGGGCGACGAACTATTTCCCGGTGTGGGATATGAATCCGATGACGAAGGAGTTGGTCGTTCCGGAAGCCGAAGCCAAGGCTATCGTCGATAAAATGGTGGCCGGGATGCAGGGCATTCCGGATTTCCAGATCGACCCCGAGGTCCACATCATCATCGGCGGCACGGATGGCCTGCCGCTGGTGCGCGGTGAGCGGCGGACGCGGCTGATCGTTGAGCCGGCGGACGGCAAGGTTCCGCTGACGGATGACGGGCGTGCGATCATCAAGGCGAATTCCACCAAGGGCGATCCGATGGACGATTACGAGCAGCGGCCGAACAGCGAGCGCTGCCTTGTACTGTCGGGCAATCCGCCGATGTTCGTGACGGTGTCGTACAACCGGATCCAGTTCATCCAGACGCCGGGCTATCTCGTGCTGCACAACGAGAATGGCGACGAGGCGCGGATCATTCCTATTGCGGACAAACATGCAGGCGGGCCGCAGAACTGGTTTGGCGATGCGATTGCGCGCTGGGATGGCGACACGCTGGTGGTGGAGACGATCCGCCAGCATCCGGATGAAGTGGTCCGCGGGCTCTTCGGCAAGTTCCCGGTGACGCCGGACGCGAAGGTGATCGAGCGCTTCACGCGGGTGGCGAAGGATGAGCTGCTCTACCAGTTCACCGTCGAGGACCCGAAGAGCTACGCCGTGCCGTGGCTGGCGGAGTATTCATTCCGGGCGGTGGACACGGGTATGTTCCAGTCGCCGTGCCATGAGCATAATCTTTCGCTGCCGCATATTTTGATGGGCGCGCGTATGGCGGAGCAGCGCTAAGCCGCCCTGCCCGGCATCTTCATGACGTTCTCTTCGATCCAGTCGGCGAGGTTGCCGACGAGTTCGGCGGCTTGTTCGCCCATGGGGGTGAGCGTGTAGTCGACGTGGGGCGGGACGACGGGATAGGAGCGGCGCTGCACAAGCCCGTCGGTCTCCAGCCACTGGAGCGTTTGCGCGAGCATGCGCTCGGAGACGCCGGAGACCTTGCGGCGGAGTTCGCTGAAGCGGAGCGTGCCGTCCTGCAGGGCGATGAGGACGAGCACGCCCCAGCTGGACGTGACGTGCTTCATCACTTCGCGCGAGGGGCAGTTCGGTTCGAACACGTCGCCGCGTTCGATGCGGCGGGCGACGCGGCCTTTGGTGCGGGCCGGGGCGCGGGGCGAAATTTCTTTCATACTTACTCCGGCGTGCGTACTTACGAATAGTAAGTTAGGGGGCCACCTCCTTCGGATCAACGGCTGAATCCAAAGGAAAACCGCCATGATCGCCATCACAGGAGCCACCGGCCAGCTGGGCCGCCTCACCATCGCCGCGCTGCAGAGGCTGCAGCCCGGCATTCCCATCGTTGCGGCGGTGCGCAGCCCGGAGAAGGCGGCGGACCTGAAGAGAAGCGGCGTCGATGTACGGCTGGCGGATTATGACCGGCCGGAAACGCTGGCGACGGCGTTCCATGGCGTGGACAAGCTGTTGCTGATTTCCTCGAATGATCTGGGGGGCCGGCTGGCGCAGCACAAGGCCGTCATCGATGCCGCGAAGCAGGCTGATGTCGGGCTGATCGCGTATACGAGCATCCTGCATACGGACACGTCGAAGCTGGACCTTACGATCGAGCATCGGACGACGGAGGCATATCTGAAGGCGAGCGGCGTGCCTTACGTGCTGCTGCGCAATGGCTGGTACACAGAGAATGACACGGCGGCGCTGGCGAGCGTTCTGCAGCATGGCGCGTTCATCGGATCGTCGGGCGTTGGCCGCATCTCGTGGGCGGCGCGGGCGGACTATGCGGAGGCGGCGGCGCACGTTCTGCTGGGCGATGGGCATGCGGGGCGTGTCTATGAGCTTGCGGGCGACAATGGGCTGACGATGGCGGATCTTGCGGCGGAGACGGCGAAGCTGGCGGGCAAGCGGATTGCGTATGCGGACCTGCCGCAGAAGGACTTCGCCGGAGCCCTGCTCGGCGCAGGCTTACCTGAGGCGCTGGCGACCATGTTGGCGGACTCCAGCGCCAAGGCTGCGGATGGTGAGTTGTTCGATGATGGACGGGCGTTGTCGCGCCTGATCGGGCGGCCGACGACGCCGGTGCGGGAGACGGTGGCGGAGGCGTTGCGGGCTTTGGGGTGAGTGCCTCAAACAGAAAGGGCGGCTCTTGCGAGCCGCCCTTCCCTTTGTCCCTGTCTACCGGCGCTTACTTCTTCAGCGCGTCGTAGATCCAGGTGCGGTTCTTCTTCTGGTATTCGGAGAGGAGCGCGCGGTCCTGGATCATGAAGATCATGAACAGGTCGTTCTTCGGATCGTACCACCATTCGGTGCCGGCGATGCCGTTCCACGAGAACGTGCCGTTGCCGGTGGTTTTCGTCTTGGTGTCGTCGATCACGAGCGACATGCCGAGGCCGAAGCCCATGCCGGCGCCCGGGAAGAACAGGCCCTTGCCGCGGATTTCGGCAGTGGTCTGGTCGATCATCATCAGGTCGACAGTTTCCGGCTTCAGCACGCGCACGCCACGGTATTCGCCGTGGTTGGCCAGCATCTGCACGAAGCGGAGATAGTCTTCCGCCGTCGACGAGAGGCCGCCGCCGCCCGCGAAGAGGACGCGGTCCATCGTGTAGTCATAGTACAGCGGGTCCTGCTTCTGGGACTGGGCGAAGCGGGGCGCCTTGGCCTTCGGCTGGATGAAGCCCGTGTCGGTCATGCCCAGCGGGCCGGTGACGCGCGCACGGACAGCTTCTTCAAGCGTCTGGCCGGTGATCTTCTCGATCACGCCGCCGAGGACATCGAGGCCCTGGCTGTAGTTCCAGGCCGTGCCCGGCTCGGCAATCATCGGAAGTTTGGCGACAACCTGCTCCGACCAATCCTTGGCAGAAAGATCCTGGCGCTGTTCGCCACCGGCGACCCACGCCTTGGAGATCGGCTGTTGCGGCTGGATGAAGGAGTAGATGATGCCCGAGGTGTGGCTCATCAAGTGGCGGATCAGCATCGGCTTGGTGGCCGGTGTCGGATCACCCTCTTTCTGCCAGACCTTGATGTCCTTGAAGGCCGGCAGGTAGTCGGAGACCGGCGCGTCGAGGTTGAGCTTGCCTTCTTCGACCAGCGTCATCGCGGTGACAGCGACGACGGGCTTGGTCATCGAGAAGATGCGGAAGATGGTTTCGTCGGTGACCGGCGTGGTCTGGCCGGGGCCCTGGACGCCGAAGCCCTGATGGAACGCGATCTGGCCCTTGCGGCCGATCAGCAGGTACGCGCCGGGGATCTTGCCGCTCTGCACATCGGCGTTGAGCGCCGTGCGGATGTCGCCGAGCTTGGCGGGATCGAAGCCGAGCGCGGCTGCATCGCCCTGCACCAGCGAGGAGGTGACCGGATCGGCAACCTGCGGGCCCGTCTGGCAGGCCGTCGCGAGCAGCAATGCTGCACCTGCGGCAATGATGCCGCGACTTGCGAGTAGTCTCATTTGAGGCGTCTCCCTGCCCGTATCGGACCGCATCGATGCGATCTCTTGGGGCCCGCTGTACGCCTTTCGCCATGGGGTGGAAAGGTCTGGAGAAACGCCCCTCACGCGGGGTTGAACTTGCGATTCTGCGACACATAGGCCATGGCGGATGCCGTTGCGGCGGGTTAGCTTGGCCCAACGGAGGAAATTCTTGCGCGAGGGGCTGGTGACAGGCGAACACGCCGTCCGCGCCACAAGCGTCCAAGGGGAGTCGAGATGAAGCTCTCGAAGATAGCGTGCGCCCTGGTGGCGGCGATCACGCTTGGACTTGCAGCATGTGGCGGCGATGGCGGCGAGAACGACGCGGCTTCGGCCCCGCCGGCCGGATCAACGCCGGGCGAAGGCATGGGCGGCGCAACGCTGGCCGACTTCCGCACGTCGCTCAACCTGCAAGAGTTGATGGCGCACGTGATCGATTACAATGCCTTCGAGGTCTGGCATCGCCAGGGCTGGATCATCGGCGACGACGTGGTCGAGCTTTTCCCCACGGACGATGATGGCTGGATTGCCGCCGAGAACGCGGCGCGCACCGTGGCCGAAGCGTCCAACCTCCTCCTGCTGCCGGGCCGTCCGCTGGACGATGACCGCGCTTGGGTGGACTTCGCGCATCAGCTGCATGATGCAGCGATGCTTGCCGGCGACATGGCGGAGAAGAAGGACAAGGACGCCTTCTTCAACGCGGGAACCGACATGTATCGCGCCTGCCGCGGTTGCCATCAGCGCTATATCGCGAACGTCGACGGCCCGCCGGCTGCGGACCCGATGAAGCCGCTGGAGGGCCGCCAGGCCCCGCCGCCGCCAAACCAATAGGCTTGATCCACATCAAGCCCGCCAGATCAGGGCTAACTGACTACTGTCGCAGTCACCGTTGGAAAAAATGACGGGACTGCAAACGGGGAGAGACCGGAATTGTTCCACGATTTCTTTGCATGGCTGCAATACGACCTCGGAAAGGCCAGTGAAGACGGCCTGTCCTGGTCGCAGCAGCTGAACGGTTCGCAGAATATCTGGAACCTCTTCGAAGGCACGCACGTGCTGACGCTGATGTTCTTTGCGGGCACGATCTGGATCATCGACCTGCGCATGATGGGCGTTGCGTTCCGCAACGTGCCCTTCTCGCGCCTGAACGATCGCGTCCTGCCCATCACCATGCTGGCCTTCGGCATGATGGTGTTCACAGGACTGGTGACGTTCTTCGGACGCCAGCCGGCGACGTTCTATTACCATGACGTCTGGTTCCGCCTGAAGATGATCTTCCTGGTGATCGCCTCGATCAACATCTTCTGGTTCCACTTCATGGTGCAGAAGAATCAGGCCGAGTGGGACGAGATGGCCAAACCACCGAACCGCGTGCGGATCTCGGGCGCCATCTCGATGACCTGCTGGATCCTCGTGATCATCTTCGGCCGCTTCATCGCGTACGACTGGTACAAGTGCGACAAGCTCGAGCCGGGCTCGTTCCTGTTCAACTTCGCCGAATGCTCGAACCTCTACAGCGGCGAGGAGCACGATGAGCTGCTCGAGGAAGAGGAGCTGCTCAACGAGGACGTCGATCCGCTGTCGCAGGGCGGTGGCGGAAGCGTGTTCGGAACGCCGCCGGCCGAGGATGCCGCGCCTGCGGAAGACGCAGCTCCGACGGAGGAAAGTCCGCCTGATCCCGATCCGGCCGCGCCTGCTCAACCCACACCTGGCCAGGGAGGCTGATCCATGGATTTCGCACACTTCTTCCCCGGCGCAGCCGACTGGATCCACAATCTCGGCCAGTCCCCGCCCTTCGTTTACATCGGCGACCTCTACGCCCCGTTCGGCGCCATCCACCTGCTGGGCCTTGCCCTGCTCGGTGGCTGCGTGATCCTCACCTGCCTGCGTCTTCTCGGCGCCGGTCTGGTTGATGAGACGCCGGCTGAAGTCGAACGCAACCTGCGGCTCTGGCACATTGTCGGCGCCTGCATTGTGATCGGCACCGGCCTCGTCATCGGCGGCCTGAATGCGGAACGGCTTTACACATCGCAATCCTTCTTCGTGAAGATGATCGCGATGCTGTCGGCGCTGATCTTCACGTTCGGCGTGGTCAACAACATTGCGAAATCGGACGGCAAGGTCAGCACGGCGTCGATGATCCTCGGCGGCGTTGCGATGATCATCTTCCTGTTCGCGATGGGCGTGTTCTCCATCGCCGAAGGCATCAGCCCGGGCACGTTCCACGTGCTGACGGCGGGCTATGCTGTGCTCCTTCTCTTCGGGAAGCGCACACGCTGGATCGCCGGGATCGGCTTCCTGGTGATGTTCGGCACCGTGCTGGAAGGCTACATCGTGGCGGGTCTCGACAGCTTCTCGACGGAGCTGAAGAACCTCGGCATCGCGCGCAGCATCCTTGGCGGCCTCGTGCTCATCGGCCTGACCGGCTACGAGATCTACAAGGCCGACGCCACGGCGGGCGGTCGCGTCGCCAGGATGATCGCGGTGATGTCGATCCTCAGCTGGGTTGCGACGGCAGCCGGCGGACGGTGGATCGGCTTCAGCTGATCTGACGGACAGTTGGACAATCGGACCCCGGAGGGCTTTGCCTTCCGGGGTTTTTGTTTGCGGGTGTGCGGGGGCGTTCTCAGGCGCGGAGCGTCTGAGGTGGTGGGTGGGTAGCGATAGACGGTGCGGTGGCGGAGCGCGTGCTTGTGCGGTGAGCGCAGGCCGGCGGCTGCCCCCTCCGTCACGCGACAAAGAGGTCGCGCGCCACCTCCCCCGGCGCGATGCGCCGGAGGAGGAAAGAGAACGGTGGTTGCGGCGCGCGCAGGTGCTTTCCTTCTCCGCGCGAAGCGTGGGGGAGGTGGCGAGCGAAGCGAGACGGAGGGGGCAGCCGCTGTTGCTGGTTATGAGCTGGATGCCAGCAGCACGTGCGATACGGCGGATGTGACGCTGGATGTACTTATTCGGATCGACCCGGAACTGCGCCATGGCGATGAAGCGGCGGTTCATGGCTTGGGGCGTGCGGGGACAGACGCCGTAGCTGTCGGGCACGGTCTCGATCAGCTGGAAGTCGGTGCGGTCATCGAGCGATCCGCCGGCTAAGACATGGCTCGCCGAGAAGGCGAGGATCTGGTCGCGATACCATTCGAGTTCGCGGAGGCCGGGCCAGTGGTCTTTCCAGTTGGACGGGAAGACGGTGCGGCGTTTCAGGCCGGCGAT
>JAOATF010000092.1 GCA_030158285.1 Hyphomonadaceae bacterium | reverse complement strand
GTCTCGGCGTCGGCGCCGCGTTCGGCGGGCTGAAGCCGATCGTCGAGTTCATGACGTTCAACTTCGCCATGCAGGCCATCGACCACATCATCAACTCGGCGGCCAAGACGCTCTACATGTCCGGCGGCCAGATGGGTTGCCCCATCGTGTTCCGCGGGCCGAACGGCGCAGCCAGCCGCGTGGGCGCACAGCACAGCCAGGATTTCTCCGCCTGGTATGGTCAGATCCCCGGCCTGAAAGTGCTCGCGCCGTATGATGCGGCCGATGCGAAGGGCCTGCTCAAGGCCGCCATCCGCGATCCCAACCCCGTCGTCTTCCTCGAGCACGAGCTGATGTACGGCATCGAGTTCGATGTGCCCAACGTGGATGATTTCGTCCTGCCTATCGGCAAGGCGCGCATACGTCGCGAAGGCTCTGACGTCACGCTGGTGGCCCACTCGCGCATGGTGAAGTTCGCGCTCGACGCGGCTGAAGAGCTGGCCGGGCAGGGCATCGACGCCGAAGTGATCGACCTGCGCAGCCTGCGCCCGCTCGACACCGAAACCGTGATCGAGAGCGTGAAGAAGACCAACCGCATCGTCTGCTGCGAGGAAGGCTGGCGCTTCTTCGGCGTCGGCGCCGAGATCGTCGCCGCCGTCACCGAACACGCTTTCGACTACCTCGACGCCCCGCCCATGCGCGTTGCGCAGAAGGACGTACCGCTGCCCTACGCCGCCAACCTCGAAAAGCTGTCGCTCCCGAACGCGGCCGACATCGTCGCGGCGGCGAGGAAGGTTTGCTATGTCGAGTAGCGTCGATCTCAAACCAAGCCCTTTTGGGATTGAGGGTGTCGTGAGTTGTGGCTGGAAAAACAGTGAACTGATGGCTGTTCTCGAAGGCGGTGAGGGCGGTGATCAGCAGAGAACGCTTACGTGCGGCGGTGTGGAGTATCTGCTCTTCCTCGAAGAGGCTGTTGCTGACAGGACGGATCTGTTGATTAAGGACGGACATGTTCAAGCGTTGCCGCACGTTCGCGGCCTCTATGTGTCAGCGAGCAGTCAACTGCTGCAGCGCTTGAAGATTGGCGAGACGTTCGGCGAGTACGTCAATTTTGGTGCTCGACATTATATCGTTCAAGCGCCGTACAATAGTTTCGAGTTCATCGCTTTTGGTGAGCCCGTCGTTACCTAGGTTGATTGCGAGCTTCGATGACCACTCCCATCACCATGCCTGCGCTGTCGCCCACGATGGAGGAGGGAAACCTCTCCAAATGGCACGTAAAGGTCGGCGACAAGGTGAAGCCTGGCGACATCATCGCCGAGATCGAAACCGACAAGGCAACGATGGAAGTCGAAGCCGTCGATGAGGGAACGGTCACCAAGCTACTAGTCGAGGAAGGCGCGCAGGGCGTGAAGGTCAACGCCGTGATCGCCGAGCTGGATGGCGGTGGTGATGTCGCCGCGCCGAGAACGAACGGCGGAGCGAAGGCCGAGAAGAAGCCCGAGCCCGCGAAAGTCGAAGCGAAGGCTGAGCCGGCCTCTGGACCGCCGGGCCCCCGCCCGGCAGCGCCGCCGCTGGCGGCGACAGCGCCTGTTCAAACAAAGAGCGCCGGGCAGGGGCCCGGCGGTCCAGAGAGGCGCATCAAGGCCTCGCCCCTCGCGCGGCGTCTCGCGCAGCAGCAGGGCGTTGATCTGCTCGCGCTGAAAGGCTCCGGCCCGCACGGCCGCATCATCAAGTCCGATATCGAGAAAGCCCCCAAGGGCGGCGCCGCGAAACAGGCGCCCGCCGCTGGCGGCGGCATCACCAGCCTGATCGAACCCGCTACGTTGGACGATCGCATCTACGCGCCCGACACCTACGAGCTCATCCCCCTCGATGGCGTGCGCAAGGTCACGGCGCGGCGGCTCACGCAGTCCTTCATGCAGGTGCCGCACTTCCCGCTGACGCTCGATCTCGAGATTGATCACCTGCTGTCCGCCCGTGCCCGCATCAACGAGGCTGGCGAGAAAGCCGGCGTGAAAGTTTCGGTCAACGACATGCTGATCAAGGCCTGCGCCATGGCGCTGATCCAGCACCCGGATGCCAACGCCAGCTACACGGATAAAGGCGTCGCCCAGCACAAGTCGGCGCACGTCTCGGTCGCCGTCGCCATTCCGGGCGGCCTCATCACGCCTGTCGTGCGCGATGCGCAAACCAAGGGCCTCGCGCAGATTGCCGCCGAGATGAAGGACCTCGCCGTTCGCGCCCGTGAGAAAAAGCTCAAGCCGCAGGAATACATGGGCGGCACGTTCTCGATCTCGAACCTTGGCATGTTCGGCGTGAAGGCGTTCTCCTCGATCATCAACCCGCCGGAGGGCATGATCCTCTCCGTCGGCGCCGGCGATAAACGGGCGGTCGTGAAGAACGACAAGGTCGAGATCGCCACGGTGATGACCGTCACGCTCACCTGCGATCATCGCGTGGTGGATGGCGCCACCGGCGCCCGCTGGCTGCAGACGTTCAAGCAGTTCGTCGAAACGCCGGAGGCGATGCTGCTGTGAGGGCTGCCGCCGCCATCTGCGCTGCGACGCTCGCCGCTTGCACGCCCCAACCGGGTCCAGCAGCGCATCTCACCATGGCGGAGGTCGGCCCGATCCTCACGCCATTGGCCTATCGCGAGTTGCTCGGCCTGAAATGCGGCGTGCCGAACACCGCGCTAAAGACGGCATTCATCGCTGACTTGAAGGCTGCGGGAGCATCGGACGCGCTCATCAAGGCAGCGGAGGCAGACGTTCGTCGTATCGAAGCCGAGGAGCGTGATACGCCCAACGAATATGTTTGCACGGCGGAACTGTTCGACAGCACCGAGACAAATGCCGCCGAGGCGCAAAAGGCCTGGACTGATCTCAAGACCCGCAAACCGTGAGCAAGCGCCATGGCTGACGCCAAATCGTACGATCTCATCATCATCGGCTCCGGCCCCGGCGGCTACGTCGCCGCCATCCGCGCTTCGCAGCTCGGCATGAAGACGGCCATCGTCGAGCGTGCAGAGCTCGGCGGCATCTGCCTCAACTGGGGCTGCATCCCCACCAAGGCGCTGCTGCGTT
>JAOATF010000091.1 GCA_030158285.1 Hyphomonadaceae bacterium | reverse complement strand
CTCCTCGGGGTTTTGCGGCAGGCGCAGGGTTTGAAACGGGAACAGGCGCAGGCGGGGCCTGAACGACCGGTTGCGGGGCAGGGATGGGAGCAACAGCGGCGGGCGCGGGCTTTGGCGTTTCCGCCTTGTCCTTCTTGCCCTTGAACCAGCCGAACATGCCTGCCCCGGAAATTGTTGCGCGGGACCGTTAGCGCAACGCTTGCCGGGGGGCAATGCGTCCCGGAGGACAGGTTCTGGCGCGGGCTTTTGTCAGGATTCCTGCTCGTAGACCCCAACGGCCAGGACGCAGACGTCTTCCTCGCAGCTGCTCATGGTGGCGCGGATGTGGAGCTTGTCGCCTGCGTCGCCCGGCAGGATGAGGAGAACCGGGGCGTCGTCACCTTCCTCGTCGCTGTCGATGATCTCGCTGTTCGCATCCTCGGCTACGAGATCGAGGTCGGCGCAATCATCGTCACAGGCGCCGTAGACGAAATAGAATTTCTCCGGATCGAGATTGTAGACCAGCCAGGTCTCGTCGCCCTCTTCCAGCTCGCGGGTCTCGATGCGGCCGACGAGATGTTCGTCGGGATCGACATTCGTGGAGATCAGGCTGCGGACATAGTCCTCGATGGTCTGCGTCTGGGGGAAGGCAGGCGCGGCGGCAGCGAGCGCCATGGCCGCAAGGCCGGCAAGGACTCTGGTCTTCATTGTGCAGCACCCCGATCTGCGGCGGAAAGTCTGCCTGATCACGGAGAAAATCAATCCGGCACTGCAGCGTCTGTTTTTCGTCGGCGGCGCTGCGCGGCGCGTGGAACAAGATCCTCACACGCAAGGAGACGCTCCCATGTTCCAGATCAGCCCACTGCCGCAGGAAACGTTCGCGCACCTGTTCGGCTTGCCGGACGATGAGCTTGATGCACGCGGCGTTGTCGTGCGGCGGGCGGGCGAGGGCGACAGGTTCCCGTGCCGGGTCAGCCTGCGCGATGCGCGGCCGGGGGAGCGGGCGCTGCTGCTGAACCATGAGCATCAGGACGCGGACACGCCCTATCGCTCGCGCTATGCGATCTTCGTGATCGAGGGGGCGGAAGAGGCGAAGTTGGCGCCGGGCGAGCTTCCGCAGGTGTTCCAGCGGCGGCCGATTGCGCTGCGCGGGTTCAGCGCATCAGGCATGCTGCTGGAGGCGGCGATGGGAATGGGCGAGGAGATTGCGCCGGTAATCGCGCGGCTGTTCGGCAATCCGGAGATTGCCTACCTGCACGCGCACAATGCGATGCACGGCTGCTATGCGGCGCGCATTGATCGGGCTTGATGCAGTCTAGCTATTTGGCCGCGTGGGAGACCTGTTCGCGCTCGGCGGCGAGATAGTCGGCGGAGCGCATTTCGTGGAGGCGGCTGGCGGTGCGCTGGAACTCGAAGGCGCCATCGCCGGCGATGTAGAGATCGTCGGGCTGGGCGGCGGCGGAGATCACCAGCTTGGTTTTTGACTCATACAGCGCGTCGATCAAGGTGACGAAGCGGGCGGCCCAGGTGCGCTCGTCCATGTTCATCTGTGGCACGCGATCCAGAAGGATCGTGGCGTAGTGGCGGGCGAGGGTGAGGTAGTCGGCGGCGCCGAGGGGTTGCTTGCAGAGTTCGTCGAAGGTGAAGCGGGCGACGCTGGCGGCGTGGCGGGCGACATGGAGCTTGCGGCCCTGCACGTCGAGTGTTTCGGGGACGAGGGTCGCGCCGGCGGTGAGGCGGGCGAAGGCGGCGTCCATCGCATCGTCGGAGGTTTTGCCGAGCGGGGCGTAGTAGACCGGAGCCGCAACAAGACGTTCGAGGCGATAGTCGCGCGCGGACTTCAGCTCGATGACATCCACTTCCTGTTCGAGACGGCGGATGAACGGCAGGAAGAGTTCGCGGTTGATGCCGTCGCGATAAAGGTCCGATGGCTTGCGGTTGGAGGTGGCGACAACGGTGACGCCGCGCTCGAACAGTTTTTCGAACAGGCGGGAGAGGATCATGGCGTCCGCGATCTGCGTGACGTGGAATTCGTCGAAGCAGAGCAGGCGCGCTTTATCCGCAATGTGCTTGGCGGCGGGGGCGATGGGATCATCGCCGGCATCGCGCACATAGGCGGGATGTCGGCGGCGCTCGGCATGATCCATCTTGCGCCACTCGAAGATGAAGGCGTGGGTCGCCAGCATGAAATCGTGGAAGTGGGTGCGCTGCTTGTCCTTCAAGGTCACGGCGTCGAAGAACATGTCCATCAGCATCGACTTGCCGCGGCCGACAGCGCCCCAGATGTAGAGACCGCGCGGGGAGGCGCCGCTGCCGAACCAGCCGCGTGAGGCAGCCAGCGCCTTCGCCAGCGCATCCAGCTGCTCGACCGCCGCGGCCTGGGCCGGATCGGGCGAGAGGCGCCCGTCGGACAGGCGTTCGGCATAGAGCTGTTTGACGCGGGTCATGTGTCCCCGCGCATAGCGGGCTTCAGGGGGAGAGGGGAAGCGGTTTTAGGGTCGCGGCGCCGAAGACAGGCGGACGCCTACCATTCCGCCGCCTTCTTGGCGTCGGCGACGGGATCACAGCCGTCTCCACAGCGCTCGTAATAGAGCGCGCGGAGATCAGGTATCGGGTCGGTGATCTTGTTGGGCGGGATGCCTTGCGTGCTGGTGTCGTGGAGCAGGATTTTCCAGGCGCCGTCGGGCTGCTTTTCGAGCAGGAAGAGCGTCGAGGCGCCCAGCTCGTAGGTCTTCTGGGCGGCGGAGGCGAAGTAATAGCCGCGCTCCCACACGATGACCTTGGCGAAGTTGGGTCGACTTTCAGGACATCGATCTCCCACGCGAACTGCATCGCACGGGCCGCCATCTCGTGATTGAGGTAGGGGCCGCGGATGGCGGCTGATCCGCTGTGGAGGTCGGCCGGCACGGAATAGCCGGGGCCGTTGTCGACAGCGCCGGGCGCCATGATCGCCCACGGCGCATCGGCCTTGAGCGTGCCGATGCGTTTGTACCAGTCGGCGATGACGGTGCGGACATTTGCTTCGTCCGGTGGCTGGGCCAGCGCGGGCGAAGCGGCGACCCAGAACAGGAAAACCGTCAGCAGCATTTTCTTGAAGAAGGCAGACATGCGGTTCCCCTCCAGCGCTCCGCCTGCTTCGCAGGCAGCCCCCTTCCGGCCCTGCGGGCCACCTCCCCCACGCTTCGCGCGAGGGAGGACCACATCCCGCGAACAACGGTGACGTGCTCCAACGGGGCGCGCGGAGGCTGGCGGCAAATCGCGGCGGAAGTTTGGAGCCTTGAAAGTTGAAGGCTGGGACTAGCCGGCTTTCGCGGTCGAGGGCTCGCCCGGCATCAGGCTGTGGAGGAAGTCGCGGAAGAGTTCCGGACGGCGCACGAAATCGCCGAGCGCGAGTTCTTCCTTGCCGACAGCCTTCGGCGCGCAGTTGACGCCGGCGCTGATCATGGACCGCATCACTTCCTCGCGGCGCTCGCTCGCCGAGACGATGGCGACGCGGAACTTGCCCATGCTGGCGACGCGCGTGACGGTCGTGTCTTCGTCGGTGGAGTCAGGAAGCATCAGGTCAATGACGACCAGATCGAAACGCTCGAGGCGCAGCTTGCGCTCGGCATCCATCAGCGAAGTGGCAATGACCAGGTCGATGCCATAGCGCTTGCGCGATGCGGCGGCGGCGGCGGCGGCGAGCAGTTCGCCCGCGCGCGCATGGTCTTCGATCCACAATACTTTCATCGTCATTCCCCCAGACCGGGAGCTCCCCATCGAGCGTCCCCTGACCGGACCGCACGCCATCGCGAGCGAATACGTTCGCAAGCGAAGATTGTGTGCAAGACGGTTTTCGCTCGGTATCGGTTACGAATGGTTAATAGCACTGATAAGACCGTCTAGTCGCAACTGCCGACGGTGATCAAGTGGCCGAAACTCCCACGACGCACACGGACAATGCTCTCTCCGGGGGGCTCTCGGCCTTCATCGACCCGGAGACACGGCCGGGGCACATCGTCGACATCATGATCGAGGAACGCTGCCCCACCTGGGTCAAGCACTGGTCCTGGCCCGTTGTAAGACCAGCACTTTATTCGCTGCTCGGGTATCGCAAGGCGATCCGCTGGGCCGACAAGATCAAGACGCTGACATCGGGGAGGGAGTGCTTCGACTATCTCGATCGCGTTCTTGATTTGAGTGTTACCAGCACAGGACTTGACCGCGTGCCGAAGACGGGACGCACGGTGATCGTGGCCAATCATCCGACCGGACTGGCCGATGGCTCGATCGTGCTGGCAGCGCTGAAGCCGATTCGCACCGACGTGGAGATCATGGCCAACGCGGATGCGTGCCGCGTGAATCCGCGCTTTGCCGAAGTGATCATTCCGGTCGAGTGGGTGCAGGACAAACGCTCGATCGCGAAGACAAAAGAGACGCTGCGGCGGACAAGCTCTGCGTTTGCGAACGAGCGGCTGCTGCTGATCTTTCCGTCTGGTGCGCTGGCGCAGATGCGCAAGGGCACGCTGGTGGACGAGCCATGGCATCAGACTGCGGTGACGCTGGCGCGCAAGAACAAGTCGCCGATCACGCCGCTGCATGTGAACGGTCGGAATTCGTCGCTGTACTACACGTTCTGCGGGCTCAACCGGGAGCTGCGCGACATCACGCTGTTCCGCGAGTTGCTCAACAAGGCGGGCGACAAATTCCACCTGACGTTTGGCCCGCAGATTCCGTGGGAGCATCTGAACGGTGATCCGCAGGCGGTGACGGACAAGCTGCGCGCGTATTGCGATGTGATCCTGCCGAAGGATCCCGAGCGGCCGTTCGAGCCGCTGAAGACGGAGTGAATGAAAACGGGGCGGACCTCTGGTCCGCCCCGCGCCATGTCAGCCGTACTTACTGCGTGACAGGTTCATGTCTCGGCTGCGGCGGCGTTCTTCCCACGCCGTACCAGTCGAGGTTGCGGGTCATCCACATCGTGCCGGCGATCGCCGTGAAGCTGGCGATGGAGCCGACGAGGAGGGCGTAATCCTCCATGCGCATCAGCACATAGATGAGGCCATAGAGCGCGGAGAACACGGCGAGGGCTTTCACCATCGCTGCGCGTGATCCGAACACCGAGCCTGCATAGAGCGAGAGTGCGAGCACGGTGGCGCTGGCGGCGATCAGGAAGCCGATGTTGAAGCCGGTGAGTTCCGAGATCGACAGGAGCAGCATGTAGAACACCGTCTGCGCGAGGCCGACGAGGAGATACTGCGCCGGGTGGGCGCGCACGCGGCTGGTCGCCTCGAACAGGAAGTAGGTGAGGAAGACCAGGCCGATGAACATCGGCGCATACTTCAGGGCGCGTTCGACGCTCTGATAGGGATTGCCTTCGTCGAGCAGGCTGACGCCGGGGCTCGAATTGATCAGCGTGTCGAAGGAGAGATCCGCGCCTGCGCCCGGTGCGCCGCGCGCGAGATAGGGAATGCGCCACGTTGCCGTGAAGCCGTCCTTTGTTACCTGCCGCTGGTCTGGCAGCGCGCCGCCATCGAAGCTGGGCGAGGCCCAGTCGCCGGTCAGGTTGAGCGTCGTGTCGCGCGCAAAGGCGGCGAGCGTCACGCGCTGTGCGCCGGAGACGCGCAGCTTGGCCGTGGCCTGGATCGTGCCGGTGGCGGGTTGCTCGGTCCAGCCGATCGGCGCGGCGAGGAGGCCGGGACGCAGGCTGGGGCGGGCAAGTGTTTCAGAGGGCGTGACTTCGACCGGCGCCATTTCAAGGGAGCGCCCGCCGATCGTCAGGCGTGCGTCCTTGGCGCCGCGCAGGTCGCCCGTGCTGAGATAGATGCGGGCGGCGTCCCACCGCAGGCGCGCGCCGGTCGGCAGTTCGGCGAGCAGGCGGGACATGTCGAACGTGGCGTTGAAGTCCACGTCGGCCATGTAGGTCGGCACGTCATGCAGGCCACGCTTGCGCAGCTCGGTGGTGAGCTTTGCGTTGGCCGTGCCGGTTTCCGGATAGAGCACGATGCGGCCGACCTGCGTCTGCACCTGGTTGACGTTCGCGTTGGTGACGACGACGTCGCGTTCGAACGGCACGGTGATGGCCGGCCCCATCAGGTCTTGCGGTCCGCCGCGCAGGGCGGCGACTTCGTAGATGGCAGTCTGGGCGTCGTTAGAGCGTGAGTACACGATCATGAACACGAAGCCTGCGGGTATGGCCATGATGAAGGCCAGTGCACACACGAGCATGAGTTTCAGTCCAAACGATCGCTGGGGCAAAAGCCGCGAGAGATCGTAACCGCCGCCCTCGTTGGGGCGTGCGGGTGATGGAGAGTCCGACATGGGTCCCTTTATCCTTCCTGATTGTCGGCGAGGGGTCAGGGAAAGCGGGTGCGCAGGCGGAAATGCGTGTGAGGTGAAGGCATCTCGAGGGCGATTGCGGCGAAAGCGGCGCAACAGGCCAGCTTTCGGCGGCGGCTCTGGACCGGACGGGCCGGGCAAACTAAGCGTGCTGTGCCGGAGGGGAGTCGAGCCATGACCGACATGCGCTTTGCCTACAAGCCGAAGACACTCACGATGATCCTGGCGGGAGGGTTCTTCCTGCTGTGCGCGGTCGCGCTGGCGTTCCGCGCTGCGAGCAATGATCGCGGCCTGATCCTCAACGGCATCATCAACCTGGATCAGGGTGGAGCGACGACGTTCTACTACGTACTCGCCGGCCTTGCCGCGCTCATGTCTGTGGGTGGCTTCATCGGGTTCGTGCAGTCCTTGAAAGGTCCGGGGTTCGTGGTGCTGGATGAGACCGGCGTCGGGTTTCCCGGCAATCTGGGACAGAAACCGGTGCGCATTGCCTATGACGCGATCAAGCGTCTTGAGCGGGGCGGGGCTTACAGGCAGCGCTGGCTCTATATCTTCCACACCGGTGGCCGGCATGCGATCATGAGCTCGATGCTGGCCAACGCCGCGCAGCTGGACGAGATCGAGGCGCTTCTGGCGCAACGGATATCTCGCTGACGGTGTGGGTCAGGATCGCGGGCAATCGACAAGGCGGAAACAGCGTTGAGCGACGACAATATCATCAAGTTCCGCAAGCGGCCGGACCCGAAGAAGCAGCCGAAGAAGCCGCAGACCTCTGGCAATGGCCGGAGCCCACACAACGGCAGGAACCCGCACAACGGGCACACGCAGCATTCCCAGCAACAGAAAGGCCGGTCCATGCCTGTGCCGCCGTTCGTCCTGCTGTTCTTTGCGGCGGCGGCCATTGGCGGGGTGCTCTATGTGCTGGACATGCAGAAGCCTGCGGCCAGCCCGTCGCGCGAAGCTGCGCCCTGAGCGCACGTCGCCCTTTCCGTTTCGTCCGGCTGCTGGTTAGTGTCGCCGCCTTGCACGGGCGTGGACGGTCAGCAGCATGAATAATCCGGCGGTCAGGAATTTCCTCCGTTTCTACGGCGCGCCGATCGCGATCATCGTGCTCGGGCTGATTGTCGCCTTCATGTTCATGGCGCCGGCGCCGCCCAAGCGCATCACCATCGCGGGCGGGGCGAGCGGCGGGGCTTATGCGGCAACGGCGGAGACCTATGCGCAGGCGCTGCGCGCGGTCGGCATCGAGGTCGAGGTGCTGGAGACGGCGGGCTCGGTGGACAATCTTTCGCGCGTGAAGGCGCGGACGGCGGATGTCGGCATCGTGCAGACCGGCGTGGCGGGCGATGTGGGGCAGGAGGGGGCGGCGTCTTTGGGAGCAGTCTTCTACGAGCCGCTGTGGGTGTTCCACCGCAAGACGGTGCGAGTGGAGGAGTTGCAGGATCTGGCGCGGGCGCGGGTCGCCATCGGACCGGAAGGATCGGGCGTACGGGCGTTGGCGAGCTTGCTGCTGACCGAGGCGGGCGTGGCGCCGGGCGATTTCACCGCCGTGCCGCTGGCCGGGCAGGCGGCGGCGACGGCGCTGCTGAAAGGCGAGATCGATGCGGCCATGGTGGTGTCGGGGCCGACGACGGGCTGGATCGCCGACCTGATCCGCGATCCGCAGATCGAGCTGACGTCGATGAAGGAAGCGCACGCGCTGGGGCGGCGGCATCCCTATCTCGACGAGGTGGTGCTCTATCGCGGCGTGATTGATCTCGCGAGCATCATGCCGCGCGAGGACGTGATGCTGATTGCGCCCGCCGCCCAGATCGTGGTGCGGGACGATCTTCACCCGGCCATCCAGTCGCTGCTGATCGAAACGGCGTTCGCGGCGCATGGCGGTGGATCACTGCTGGCCGACCCGGGCCGATTCCCGACGCCGCAGCTGTCGGACATCGCGATATCGGACGAGGCGAAGCGCTATTACGACAACGGGCCGAGCTTCCTGCGGCGGATCTTCCCGTTCAGCGTGGCGAACTTCCTCGAGCGGGCGTGGGTGCTGGCCATTCCGCTGATCACGCTCATCATCCCGCTCGTGCGCGCAGCGCCGCCGATCTATCGCTGGCGCATCCGGCGCAAGATCTATGTCTGGTACAACAACCTGCGGGAGCTGGAAGCGGCGGGTCGAGCGGCGGAGACGGCGGAAGACCGCATGGAAGTGCGCGCAAGGCTGGCTGACCTGCAGGCCGAGACAGGCAATGTGGAAGTGCCGGTGAGCTACACGGACGATCTTTATCGCCTGCGCGCGCACATCCGCTTTGTCGCCGAGCTGGTCGACAAGCTGTCGGCGCAGGAGCGCCACGCGCGGATCTGAGATGCGGCTGCGGTTCTTTTTCGATGCGGGGGCGGGCGTGTGCCTGTGGGCGCAGGATGACGAAGCGAAGGCGCGTTTCGGCTATCCGGTCGAGGCGGAGATGCTGGATATTCCGGTCGAGCTTCGCGCGGAGATCGAGCAGCTGGTCGTCGACTATGACGACACGTTTCCGTGGGACGATCCGGGCAGCGGGACTTTTGTCGAACCGGACCGCACGATGTTCGGCTATGAAGAAAACCCGCCCTTCGTCACGCGGGTGCGGGCGCTGCTGCCGAAATTGCGGGACGCGCTGCCAGGGTTAGTGATCGAGAGCGATTTCGAGGGGTAAAGGCGTAGGGTGGATTGAGCGCAGCGATATCCACCTTCGGCACGAGCGTCGCAGAGGCGGATATCGCTGCGCTCAATCCACCCTACAGCCAGCCCGCGTCCTTGACCGCTTTCGCATAGGTCCGGCTCACGGGCGCTTCGGCGCCGGATTTCAGTTTCAGCGTCAGCTTGCCGTCGTCGCGGTTGGTGTCGGCGAAGCCATTGCGGGCGACCCACCAGGAGCGGTGGACCTGCAGGCCTTCGATCCCGGCCAGTTCGCGGATGGCGTCGGCGAGGCGCATGAGGATCATGGTCTCCCCGGCGCTGGTGTGGACGCGGAGATAGTGGTCCTCGGCGGAGACGGCGTGGATGTCTGCGGTGCGGAATTTCGCGGGCAGGCGGTCGAGGAAGGGGGAGGCGGTGGCGGTCTGCGGCGCGCCGGGGGTGGCGACGGGCAGGGCGGCGGCGGGGCGTTTGGCGTAGGCTTCCATGACCCAGGCCATGGAGGTCAGCAGGACGGTGACCACCAGCACATAGGCATATTGCTCGAGCCACCAGGCGGGCGGGGCGACGGTGCCGTCGCTGGCCGCCTCGATGGCGATCAGGCCGAGCGTGATCGGGACAGATATCAACAGGGAAGCAATGCCGACCTGAACCGCCGGATGGGCGCGGGGCATGAGCCGCTCGGTGATCAGGGGGGAGATCAGCGAGCCCGAAACGATCCCCAGCAGCATCAGGCCGGTCCAGTAGATGACCCGCTCGGCGAAGGGGAATTGCGAGGTCTGGTAAACCCCGAACCAGGCAAAGATCAGCCCCAGGCCGACCGCAACGCCCGCCCCGCGCGCCATGCGCAGGGCCAACGCCGGCGGAGGGGCCGGTTCGGCTGTCGCGGGAGTGTCCGGGGTCTGGTTCACTGGCGTTTCGCGGGAGGTTTCGGGCTGCATTTCACGCTTCGCGAATGGTGTAACCCGGCGTTTGACGAAGCAAAACAGGCTGTCTGCGCATTTGCGGTGGCGAGAGGGGGCGGGGCAGCCGATTGTCTGTGGGCCGGACAGGAAAACCACCGGCGACTCGCTTTCTACCCTCAATCAGAAACCCCGAACCCACGGAGTTCCCGCCATGAACGTTTCCTCCCTCTTCGCCGGCGCCCTTTCGGCCCTCGGCATCGCCCCCGCGGTCCTGCTCGCCGCCGCCCTGGTTTATCCACAGGCCGCTTCGGCCGAGGAGACCGCCGCCAAGCTGACCCTGACCGTCACCAACATTGCCGAGCACAAGGGCACGCTGATGATCGCCGTGTTCGACGCGGCCGGTTACGACAAGGACGCGCAAGTCGCCGCCGGCATGGTTCCGGTGACGGGTGACACCGCCACGACCACCTTCGAGCTGCCCCCCGGCCAGTACGGCATCAAGCTGTTCCACGACGTGGACGGCGACGGGAAGATGGGCATGAACCCGTTCGGCATGCCGATCGAGCCGTTTGCGTTCTCGAACAGCGCCCCGGCCCAGTTCGGCCCGGCCAAGTGGGACGCCGCCAAGTTCGATGTCGCGGCCCCTGCGACCTCGCACACGATCAAGTTCAACTAGTCAGCGCCCCAACCGGAGATCTGCCATGAACCTCTCCCGCCGCATGTTGCTGCACGCTGGCCTGATGTCGGGCGCCGCCCTTGCGATCGCGCCCCGGGTTTTCGCCGAAGAGACGATGCCGGACTGGCATGTTGGCTATCAGACCGCCCCGGCGGCGGGCTTCGGCCCGTCGCCCATGCGGTTGGTCTCGGGCAAGGCGCCGGCCGGCCTCACCGGCACGCTTTACCGGAATGGCCCGGCGCACTTCAAGCATGGTGACGCCTACGCCACGCACTGGTTCGACGGCGATGGCATGATGCAACGCATCAACATCACGGACGGCAAGGCGGTGCATACCGGCCGCTACATCGACACGCAGAAGCGCCGTCTGGAGATGGCGGCAGACAAGTTTCTTGCGCCGGGCTTCGGCACGATCGGCGATCCGAGCTATCCGGTTGGGTCGTCCGACGATGTGAACCCGGGCAATATCTCGGCGCTGATGTCGGGTGGCGAACTGCTGGCGCTGTGGGAAGCGGGGTCGGCCTATCGTCTCGATCCGGTGACGCTGGAAACGAAAGGCCTCAAGAGCTGGCGGCCGGACCTCAAAGGCATGCCGTTCCTGGCGCATCCGAAGCGCGATCCGGATGGACGTGTGTGGAATCTCGCCATCGCGGGCCGCCGTATCGGCATCTACAACATCAATCCCGATGGCACGACCAAGGACTTCGGCATGGTCGACATCGGCGCGTCCCACTACATCCACGACTGGACGATGACCGACCGCAAGGTGGTCATCCTCTGCCAGCCCTGGATCCAGACGAAGAACATGCCGCCCTTCATCGACGGCTTCGTGTGGAAGCCGGAAGAAGGGATGAAATATCTCATCGCCGACAAGGATGACCTGAAGAAGACCCGCTGGGCGCAGGGCCCGGCGCGCGCCTTCTATCACACCGGCGCGGCGTGGGAGGAATCCGACGGCACGATCCGGCTGGATGCGGCCTTCTATCCTGAACCCGTGCTCGGCTCTGGCGGCGGGGCGGCGGAAATCCGTGGCAAGTTCGCGGGCGAGCATGTGTCGTCGAAACTCACCATGGTGGTCATTCCGCCTCTCAAAAACGGAGTGGGTGGCGACGCCAAGATGGTCGAGACCAACATCGCGGGCGATTTCCCGCAGGTCGATCCGCGTCGCAACGGCTTGTCGCGCAAGCTGACAGCGATGGTGACGGGCTCGGTCGAGAACCAGCCCGGCGGCAGCGCGCTGGCGCTGCAGGACTGGTCGAGCGGCAAGGCGCAGATCTACGATTTCGGCTCGAAATACATGGTGGAGGAACACCTCTTCATTCCGAAGCCGGGCGGAACGTCGGAGAAGGACTCGTGGCTGATCGGCACGGCGATCAACACGCGCGCGCAACGCAGCGAAGTGTGGGCGTTCGATGTGGCGAACATCGCGGATGGCCCGGTCGCCGTGTGGCAGGCGGACTATGCCTGGCCGCTGGGCTTCCATGGCACGTGGGCGAAGGCCTGAGTTGAGCGCTTCCCCCGTTTCACGGGGGAAGCGTGTTCTCGGTAACAAGAATTTAAACGCACGTGGCCGCGAAGCGTCGTAAGGCTGGCTGAAACAAGAGCGCCAGACCGCCGTTTCGACCGCCCATGACCGTCTACCGCAACGTTGCCTCCCTGATTGTCGCCGTCATGCTGTTGCAGGCGGCTTCCGGCATTCTCAGCATCACAACGCCGCTGGCGCTGAGTTTCATGGGCGCGTCCGCGCTGGGCGTCGGCGCGGTGGCGGCATCTTTCTCGGCGGGGTTCATGCTGGGCGCGTGGTTTGCGCCTGACATTGTCCGGCAGTTCGGGCACATCCGGGCCTATTCGGCGGCGGCGGCGATCTATGCCGCCGGCATCCTCTCCATGGGGCTCAACTTCGATGCGGTGGCGTGGGCGCTGTTCCGCATGGCGCAGGGCGCAGCTTCGGCGGTGATGTTCACGACGGCCGAGAGCTGGATCGCGGATTCAACGCCACGCTCGAAGCGCGGCAGCGTGATGGGGCTTTACCAGCTGATGCTGAAGCTCGCGATCTGCGGCGGGCCGCTGCTGATCGTCGATCATGCCGAGGACGACATAAAGCCGTTCATCTGGGCGGGCCTGTTGATGGTGCTGGCGGTGATCCCGCTGTGCGCGACGCAGCGGGCGCAGCCGGTGTTGCCGGATCGCGAGGCGCTGAGCGTCGGGTCGATGCTGAAGATCCCGCCGGCGGCGCTCGTGGGCGCGGTCGTGGCGGGGCTCTGCAATACGGGCGTCACCAGCCAGCTGCCGCTCTATGCGCGGGAGTTGCAGCCGGGCGGGGCGAGCGGCGCGGCGGCGACGCTCTACATCGCGGCGATGCTGGGCGGCGTGCTGACCCAATGGCCGGCCGGGCTGATCTCGGACAAGATCGACCGGCGTTTTGTGGTGGCCTTCCTGTCGACGATCGCGTTGGTGGCGTGCATCGCGCTCTACCTGACGGCAGGGCAGGTCTCGTTCTCGATCACGGTGATGCTCTCCGCGCTGTGGGGAGCAGGGGCGCTGTCCTTCTATTCCGTCTCCGCCAGCCACGCGACCGACCGGACCGCATCGGGGCAGATCACGCAGGTGATGTCCGGCATGCTGTTCGTCTGGGCTGCCGGATCGGTGATCGGGCCGCTGCTGACCGGCGCCGTGGCCGATACGCAGGCGGGCCAGCCGGGTGTGTTCCTGGCGGTCGCCATCGGCTATTTCGTGCTGGCCGCAGCCAACCTGTCGCGCCTGTTCGTGACACGCCGGCCCGACCCGTCGCAACGAACGCCCTTCAGTAGCGTCGCCACCACCAGCGTCGTTCAGGGAAAGGTGGCTGACGAGGCAGAACGTGCCGCCTCCACCCCCACTGCCGAGCAGGACAAGGCCGCAGACAAGTTGGAGCCCGGCAAGCCCGCCTGAGGCGGCGCGACAGGGTCAAAACGCCCACGTTGCGTCATGGCGCCCGGTGCGGTATCGCCACCCTCGCGGAGCCGCCAAATTCTCTTGGTAATGGTCTGGGCTCCCCCAAAAGGGCCAGTTTTTCATGAACATTCACGAGCATCAGGCGAAAGAAGTCCTGAAGTCGTTTGGCGCCCCCGTCGCAAAGGGCGTTGCCATCACTTCGGTTGACCAGGCCCAGGCCGCGATCGACGCGCTGCCGGGTCCGCTCTGGGTCGTGAAATCGCAGATCCACGCCGGCGGCCGCGGCAAGGGCAAGTTCATCGAGAAGGAAGCCGGTGAAAAAGGCGGCGTCCGCCTCGGCTTCTCCAAAGAGCAGGCGCTTGAGCATGTGAAGGCAATGTTCGGCCGTCACCTTGTCACCGCGCAGACCGGCCCGGGCGGCAAGCAGGTCAACCGCATCTATGTGGAAGACGGCGCCGACATCGAGAAGGAACTCTACCTCTCCATGCTGGTCGACCGCGAGACGGGCCACGTGGCCTTCGTGGTCTCGACTGAAGGCGGCATGGACATCGAGGCTGTCGCTCACGACACGCCCGAGAAAATCCTCACCATCTCGATCGACCCGGCCACGGGCGTCACCGCCGCCGACGCGGACAAACTCTCCGCTGCGCTGAAGCTTGATGGCGCGGCGAAAGCCGACATGCTCACGCTGGCGCCGATCCTCTACAAGGCGTTCACGTCCAAAGACATGAGCATGCTGGAAGTGAACCCGCTCATCGTCATGAAGGACGGCCACCTGCGCGTGCT
>JAOATF010000090.1 GCA_030158285.1 Hyphomonadaceae bacterium | reverse complement strand
TTCGGTCACGGCAAGGCCCGTGAGGTTCCCGAGGCGATCCGCAAGGCGACCGAGGAAGCCAAGAAGTCGATGATCCGCGTGCCGCTGCGCGAAGGCCGCACGCTGCACCACGACACCAAAGGCCGCTGGGGCGCTGGCAAGGTCATCATGCGTTCGGCTCCGGCCGGTACGGGCGTGATCGCCGGTGGTCCGATGCGCGCTGTGTTCGACGTGCTCGGCATCCGCGATGTCGTCGCCAAGTCGACCGGTTCGTCGAACCCGTACAACATGGTCCGCGCCACGGTTGACGCGCTCAAGCATCAGTCGTCGCCCCGCCAGATCGCGTCCAAGCGCGGCCTGAAGGTTCAGGACATCATCGCCCGCCGTACCGACGGCTCGGGCAACGCCGAAGTGGCGTAAGGTCAGGAGACGGTCGAAATGGCTGCCAAGAAAACCCTCCGCGTGAAGCAGGTGAAGAGCCCGCAGCGCCGCGAATCTTCGCAGCGCGCGACGCTCGTGGGCCTCGGCCTCAACAAGCTCCAGCGCGAGCGGGAACTTGAAGATACCCCGGCTGTGCGCGGCATGATCGCCAAGGTCCAGCACCTCGTCGAGATCGTGAAAGCCTAAGGACTATTACGCCGGCCATTCCCCTCGGGAGTGGAAGGCCTGGAGAGTAAGATGAAACTGAACCAGATCGCCGACAAAGAAGGCGCCCGCAAGAAGCGGATGCGCGTTGGCCTGGGCGTCGGCTCGGGCAAAGGCAAGACGGCCGGTCGCGGCGTCAAGGGCCAGAAGGCACGCCGCGGCGTCGCCATCAACGGCTTCGAAGGCGGCCAGATGCCGATCTACATGCGTCTGCCGAAGCGTGGCTTCACGCCTCACCGCGCCAAGTCCTATGCCGAAGTGAACCTCGGCAAGATCCAGGAATTCGTGGCGGCCGGGAAACTGAACGCCAAGAAGCCGATCGATGCGGCCGCGATGATCGAATCGGGCCTGCTGCGCCGCAGCAAGGACGGCGTGCGCCTCCTTGCAAAGGGCGAGCTGACCTCCAAAGTTGAGCTGGTCGTGCACGGCGCTTCCAAGGCGGCCATCGAAGCGGTGGAAAAAGCCGGCGGCAAGGTTACTGTGACGAAGCCGGTTGCCGCTGAGGCTGCCGAATAGGCTTGTCCTGACAATCAGGATTGGCGTGCGGTGGCTGACGTCTGCCAGCTCGGCAGCATGACAGCCACCCGATCTGGGAGGCGGGCTTAATGGTATCCGCGGCCGAGCAGCTGGCTCGCAACATTTCCTTGTCGACCTTTAGCAAGGCCAAGGAACTGCAGGCGCGCATCTGGTTCACCCTGATCGCGCTGGTCGTTTACCGGCTTGGCGCCCAGATTCCGATCCCCGGGATCAACATTGCCGAATACACCCGCGCATTCTCCGGGATGAAAGACGGCATCTTCGGAATGTGGAACACATTCTCGGGCGGCGCCGTCGAACGTATGGCCATCTTTGCGCTGAACGTGATGCCTTACATCTCGGCGTCGATCATCGTTCAGATCCTGTCCACTGCCATCCCGGCGCTCGAGCGTCTGAAGAAGGAAGGCGAGGGCGGTCGCAAGCAGCTCAACCAGTACACCCGCTACCTGACCGTCGTGCTCGCGATCGCGCAGGCGTCCGCCATCGCGTTCGGCCTCAGCAACACGCCGGGAATGGCCTACCAGCCGGGCGCCTACTTCATCGCCTCAACCATCATAACGCTGGTTGGCGGCACGATCTTCATCATGTGGCTGGGCGAGCAGATCACCGCGCGCGGCGTCGGTAACGGCATCTCGCTGATCATCTTCGCCGGCATCGTGGCCGAACTGCCGAACTACATCGTGCAGACCTGGGCGCAGCTTTATGCCGGTCAACTCGACTTCACTGTGATCCTTGCGATCATCGCTCTCGCCGTCGTGATGGTGCTGTTCATCGTGTTCATCGAGCGCTCGCAGCGCCGGCTGCTGATCCAGTATCCGAAGCGCCAGCAGGGCAATCGCATGGTGGGCGGCGAATCGTCGTTCCTGCCGCTGAAAGTGAATGCGGCCGGCGTCATCCCGCCGATCTTCGCCTCGTCGCTGCTGATGCTGCCGAACACGCTGGCCACCTTCAACAACAACCCGGCCGCAGCCACCGGCGGAAACCTTAACGCCGACCAGGTCGCCGCTGCGCAGTCCGGCTGGTGGGGCGAGGTCATCAGCTTCATCCAGGCCTATCTCGGCTCGGGCCAGCCGTTGCACATCGTCCTCTATGCCGCGCTGATCATTTTCTTCTGCTTCTTCTACACGTCGATCGTGTTCAACCCGGAAGAGACGGCTGAGAATCTGCGGAAGTATGGCGGGTTCATTCCGGGGTATCGTCCCGGCAAGCGTACCGCCGAGCACCTGGACTATGTGCTCACGCGCCTCACCGTGATCGGCTCGCTCTACATCGCCGCTGTTTGTGTGTTGCCTGAGTTGCTGCGTAACCAGTTCGCCGGAAGGTTCTACATCGGGGGCACGTCACTGCTGATTGTCGTATCCGTCACCATGGATACCGTCGCCCAGATCCAGTCGCACCTGATCGGCCACCAGTACGAAGGCATGATCAAGAAGTCGCGCTTGGGGGGCAAGAAGAAGTGAACCTGATCCTGTTCGGCCCGCCCGCAGCGGGCAAGGGAACCCAGGCCAAGAAGCTGGTCGCCGAACGCGGCTTCATCCAGCTCTCGACGGGTGACATGCTGCGCGCCGCCCGGTCTTCGGGCTCCGATCTCGGCAAGAAAGTCGCCGCGATCATGGATTCGGGCTCGCTAGTCTCGGACGAGATCGTGATTGCCCTGATCGAGGAACAGCTCGACAAGAATCCGAAAGCCGCCGGTTTCATCTTCGACGGCTTCCCCCGCACGATCCCCCAGGCGACCGCCCTGGACCACTCGCTCGCCGGCCGCGGCCAGAAGGTGGACGCCGTGATCCGCCTGAAGGTGGACGAGGCCGCCCTGATCGACCGTGTGACCAAGCGATTCGAGGCCGAAGGCCGCGCTGACGACAATCCGGAAGCCTTCAAGAAGCGACTCGTCGCCTACAACACGCAGACCGCCCCCCTCGTCGAAGTCTACAAGGGCCAGGGCAAACTGACCGAAATTG
>JAOATF010000089.1 GCA_030158285.1 Hyphomonadaceae bacterium | reverse complement strand
TGCATGTGCTTCCGGAGGGCGCGAACGGCACGACCACGCTTGAAAGCAAGACGAACTTCCTAGGCTCGGCGAAGGAGGGCGAGACTGTTATTGGCCACTGCACGCCCGTTCATGTCGGGCGCAGGACGTCGGTCTGGCAGACGAAGATTATCACCGAAGCCGGGCGCAATGTTGCGCTGGTGACGCAGACGCAAATGGTGCTCTAGAATACCTCCGTCAGACGGAGGATTCGATGTCCCTCGAGCGGAAAGCCCGCGCCTATGTTGCCGCCATCGAGGGCGGAGCCGTGGGCGATGACCTGGCGGCTTTCTATCATCCCGACGCCGTCCAGTACGAATTCCCCAATCGCCTGGTTCCCCACGGCGCCCAACGCGACCGCGATGCCATCCTGCAGGGCGCGGAACGCGGCCTGAAGCTGATGGAACGCCAGATCTATGACATCCACACAGTGACGGAGCTCGGGGATCGTGTGATCCTCGAATACACGTGGACAGGTTATCCCCGCACGCCGGTGGGCACGGTGCGCGTGGGGGAGGCGATGCGGGCGCGCATCTGCCAGGTGATCGAATACGAAGACGGGCTGATCATCCGGCAACGCAACTATGATTGTTTCGAGCCTTTCTGAAGAAGGAAGGGCGGGCTGAGGGGCGAATGACGGGCTGGCGGGGACGGGGAATTCTGGTGCTGGCTCTGTTTGCCTCCGCATGCGGTGGCGGCAACACGCCCGCGCCGGCCATGCCGGAAGAGGAATTCGCGAAGCTGACGCCGGCCGAAGCCATTGAGGCCGAGCACGCGGCGCTCTCACGCTGCGCCGATGTCACCAATGAAGGCTATTGCGGCATCCGCTTCGGCATGCCGGTCGACGAGGCGCGCAAGGCGTTTCCCGTGGAGTTCGAGGGTTCGGAGGTGCGCGATGGCGCCGATCTCTCGCCCGATCGCTGCTACGAGCTTTTCGCCGTGGCGCCGGTCACCGGCGTCAGCTTCCTCGTCGAAGGCGGCAAGGTCGGCCGTATCGATGTGCTGACCGAAGCCATCCGCACCGCCGAGGGCTTTGGCGTCGCCACGCAGGCGCTGGCCATCCGCACCCACTATGGCGATGGCCTCTATGTCGAGACCAATGCGCTGGAGCCGGACATCACCGATCTCACGGCCACGGTGGGGTCAACGAAATACGTGTTCGAGATCCAGGACGGGCTGGTGCGCTCCTGGCGCGCGGGGATCGAGCCCACGATTGCCTATGTGGCGCACTGCGGCTGAGGTCACCCCTTCTTCAGCACGCCTTCCAGCACGGCCTTCGCCTTGGCGCCCAGTTCCGGGTGCGCCAGCGCCATGGCCGCGAAGGCTTCGAGATAGAGAAGCTTGTCGCCGCAGTCATAGTCCTGGCCGGCATACTTGAAGGCGTGAAAATCCTGCGATGACATGAGGCGCTGCATCGCGTCGGTCAGCTGGATCTCACCGCCCGCGCCGGGCGTCTGGGTGGCAAGGAGATCGAACACCTGCGGCTGGAGGATGTAACGGCCGGTGATCTTGAGGCGTGACGGCGCCTTGTCGATGGGCGGCTTTTCAACCATGCCCTTCATCTTCACCAGAGGACCGGCGTCGCCCGCCGTTACGGGGTCGATGACGCCATACTGGTTCACGCGCTCTTGCGGCACTTCGTCCACCGCGATGATGTTGCCGCCGACCTCGTTGTAGGCGTCGACCATCTGTTTCAGGCACGAGCCGCCCTTGCCGTTCACGATCACGTCGGGAAGCAGAACCGCGAACGGTTCATCGCCAATCATGTCGCGCGCGCACAGCACGGCGTGGCCAAGGCCCAGCGCGGCCTGCTGGCGCGTGAAGCTGGCGGCGCCGGGCGGCAGGGCGGCGGCGCGTACCTCGGCGAGGATCGCGTCCTTCTTCTTGGCTTCCAGCGTGGTTTCGAGTTCGAAGGCCTTGTCGAAATAGTCCTCGATCGCCTGCTTGCCGCGGCCGGTGACGAACACGAAATGCTCGATCCCGGCCTCGCGCGCCTCGTCCACCACGTATTGCAGGGCCGGGCGGTCGAACACCGTCAGCATTTCCTTCGGCACAGCCTTGGTGGCCGGCAGCACGCGCGTGCCAAAACCGGCAACGGGAAGGACGGCCTTGCGGACGGGCTTCATGGTAAATCCCCACTCGGGTCAGAAGTCTGGTTCAGGACGCGCCACGAACGTAGCACGCAGGATGATTCTGGCGACAGGTTGCAATGCGGAGGCCAGTTTGGCCGGCGATGTCAGGCCGCGTCGTCAACAACAATCGCCAGCTTCAGTCCGAGCGCCTCGCACACGCGCCGGACCGTGTCGAACTTGGGTTCCGAACCTTCCCGCAGCGCCTTGTAGAGCGACTCCCGGCCAAGCCCGGCTGTCGCCGCGACCTCGCTCATGCCGCGTGCGCGAGCAACCTTTCCAAGCGCGTGGGAGAACGCCTCGCCATCATTTTCGGCGAGCACTTCAGTGAGATATTCCGCGATGGCTTCATCGCTATCCAGATAGTTCGCGATATCGAACTTCTTGAGTTCGGAAATCCTGATCTTGCCGCTCATGTTCAATCCTCCAGTTCTGCGGCCATGCGCTTGGCCGCGGAAATGTCGCGCACCTGCGTATCCTTGTCGCCACCGCCAAGCATCAGGATCACCGTTGTCCCGCGCTGGACGTAATACATGCGCCAGCCCGGGCCGAAGTGTTCCCGCATCTCCATGACGCCATCGCCGACGGATTTGACGTCGCCCAGATGTCCGCGTTCCACCCGATCGAGCCTTCGCGTCAGCCGCCTGCGAGTGCCGGCATCCTTCAGGTCATCGAGCCATTGCGAAAACGTCTCTGTGGCCAGGACGGTGAACATGCGTATATGTATCCATTAGGATACAGTTTGTCAATCCCGCTATTCCACCGTCACCGACTTCGCGAGATTGCGCGGCTGGTCGACATCCGTGCCCTTCTCGACGGCCACGTGATAGGCCAGCAGTTGCAGCGGAACGACCGTTACAATCGGCTGGATCACGCGCTCGCATTCCGGGATCTCGATCGTTCCGAACGGGGCATTGCCGGCTTGGCGGATGCCGGCCTTGTCGGAGACAAGGAACACTTTCCCGCGCCGCGCCGCCACTTCCTGCAGGTTGGAGAGCGACTTCTCCAGCAGGTGGTCATGCGGCGCCGCCATGATCACCGGCGTGCGCTCGTCGATCAGCGCGATGGGCCCGTGCTTCAACTCGCCCGAGGCATAGCCTTCGGCGTGGATGTAGGAGATTTCCTTGAGCTTCAGCGCGCCTTCCAGCGCGATGGGATAATGCTGGCCGCGGCCGAGATAGAGGATGTCGCGCGCCTTCGCGATCTCCGGCGCCAGCGCCATGATCTGGCTTTCGACCTTCAGCGCTTCGGAGATGAGGCGCGGCAGCTCGATCATCGAGCCGACAATCTCCTTCTCCCGCTCGCGCGACAGGAAGCCCCGCTGCCGCCCGGCCGCCACCGCCGTCGCCAGCAGCGCGCAGAGCTGCGCGGTGAACGCCTTGGTGGAGGCAACGCCGATCTCCACGCCCGCCAGCGTCGGCAGGATCGCATCGCACTCGCGCGCGATGGAGGAGGTCGGCACGTTGACGACAGCCGCCGTCATCACGCCCTTGGTCTTGCAGTATTCCATCGCGGCCTTGGTGTCGGCGGTCTCGCCCGACTGCGTCACCATGATGGCCAGCGTCTTCGGCCCCAGCACCGGCTCACGGTAACGGAATTCCGACGCCACATCGACATCGGCGACAACGCCCGCCAGCTGCTCGAACCAGTACTTCGCGACGAAGCCCGCATAATAGGCCGTGCCGCAGGCCACGATCTGGATGCGGTCGAACTGCGTGAAGTCCAGCGTCTTCTTGCCCTCGCGATGGGGCAGGGCGGCCTTCAGCTCGTAGGCGTCGATATAGCCGGAGACCGTGCGGCCCACGAAGTCAGGCTGCTCGTAGATTTCCTTCTGCATGAAGTGGCGGTAGTTGCCCTTCTCGGCCGCGGCGCCCGCCGCCGGCACATGCGTCTCGGCGCGCTCGACCTTTTTGCCGGCCGCGTCGAACACCTCGTACGAAGTCTTCGTCAGCACGCACCAGTCGCCTTCCTCGAGATAGATCACCCGCGTGGTGAACGGCCCGACCGCTAGCGCGTCGGAGCCCAGGAACATCTCCTTGCCGTCACCCACGCCGATCACCAGCGGCGAGCCGCGCCGGCCGCCGAGGATCAGGTTTTCCTCACCCTCGATGATCGCTGCGATGGCGAACGCACCGCGCAGCTCATCCAGCGTCGCCTTGAACGCATCTTTCGGTTTGAGCCCCTTGGAGAGGTTCTCGTCGATCAGGTGGGCGATGGTCTCCGAGTCCGTTTCGGTGACGAACTTGCGGCCGCGGCCTTCCATCGCCTCGCGCAGTTCGCGGAAGTTCTCGATGATGCCGTTGTGCACGATGGCCACCCGGCCCGAGGCGTGCGGGTGTGCGTTGGTCTCGTTGGGCTGACCGTGGGTCGCCCAGCGGGTGTGGCCGATGCCGACGCCTGCCTTCAGCGGCGTCTCGCGCACTTTAACATCAAGATTGTTGAGCTTGCCCGGCGCCCGCAGGCGCTTCAGCTTGCCGGCCTCCAGCAGGGCGACGCCTGCCGAATCATAGCCCCGGTATTCCAGCCGTTTCAGCGCCTCCACCAGGCGGGGGGCCGCCGGCTGGTCGCTGAGAATACCGATGATGCCGCACATACGCGAAACGCTCCAAACTGTGCCGGCCCCAAAACCTCGGCAAGGCGAGTGATCTAGGCGATTGGCTCACTTAAGGTATTGCAAAACATGGCGGGGGTCCGTCATGAAATTCACGACTTGATGGCGGGTTATGGAAATTCTGGCAGGCCCATGACCCTTATCCGCCGCCCGCCTGCTACAGGATGGGCGGGATTTACCGTGTGTGCAGGCGTGAGGACCAATGACGGCTCGCAAGATCTTCGGAACTGACGGCATCCGCGGCACGGCCAACGCCTGGCCGGTGACGCCCGAAATGGCGATGCGTCTTGGCATGGCCGCCGCCACCTATTTCCGGAAGTCCGATCCCCGCCGCCACCTCGTCGTCATCGGCAAGGATACGCGCCTGTCCGGCTACATGCTGGAACCTGCGCTCACCACCGGCTTCACCGCCATGGGCATGGATGTCCGCCTGTTCGGCCCCCTGCCGACGCCGGGTGTCGCCATGCTGACGCGCAGCCTGCGCGCCGATCTCGGCGTGATGATTTCCGCCTCGCACAATTCCTACCAGGACAATGGCATCAAGCTGTTCGGACCGGACGGCTACAAGCTCTCGGACGAGGCCGAGCTGGCGATCGAGGGCCTGATGACGCGGCCGCTGGATGACAGCCTCGCCGCCTCGCCGGACCTCGGCCGCGCCGAGCGCGTCGACGATGCGCAGTCGCGCTATATCGAGATCGTGAAATCGACCTTCCCGCGCAAGCTGCGCCTCACGGGCCTGCGCGTGGTGATCGATTGCGCCAACGGCGCCGCCTACAAGGTCGCCCCGAAGGCGCTCTATGAACTCGGCGCGGAAATTTTCCCGATCGGCGACGAGCCCAACGGTTTCAACATCAATCGCGAGATCGGCTCCACCGACACGCGCGCCATGGTCGATGCCGTGCACAAGTACCGCGCCGACATCGGCATCGCGCTTGATGGCGATGCGGATCGCGTTGTGATGTGCGACGAGCACGGCAAGATCATCGATGGCGACCAGTTGCTCGGCATGATCGCGACATCCTGGAAATCACAGGGCAGGCTGGCGAAGAACACGGTCGTCGCCACCGTGATGTCCAATCTCGGGCTGGAGACCCATCTCAAGAGCATCGGTGTGAAGCTGGAGCGCACGCAGGTCGGCGACCGCTATGTCGTCGGCCGAATGATGGAGAAGGGGCTCAATGTCGGCGGCGAACAGTCCGGCCACGTCGTGCTGTCCGATTTCTCGACCACGGGCGATGGCCTGCTGGCCGCGCTTCAGGTGCTGGCGGTGATGCAGGAGACCGGCAAGAAGCTGTCGGAGATCGCCCACGTGTTCGATCCGGCGCCGCAGAAGCTGGTCAACCGAAAGTATTCGGGCGCTGATCCGCTGTCGAAGAAGTCCGTGCAGGATGCGATCGCAGCGGCCGAGAAGATGCTCGGCGCGCGCGGCCGCCTTCTGGTGCGCAAATCCGGCACCGAACCGCTCATCCGCGTGATGGCGCAGGCCGAGACCGAAGAGCTGGTCAAGGAAGCCGTCGACGGCATCGTCTCGGCGCTGGATCGGGACTAACCGAAAACTGGCCCCCAAAAAACTGGCCCGCAGCTTGCGATGCTTCCCGTGTAGCTACGGGAGTGCAGGCGCATGTTTGTCGGCGGAACAGGCAGTTCAGCTGCGATCTGGCTCAATTCATTGGGCAAGACCGATGAACCGTCGGCGTCCGAAAAGCTGTTCGGCGCAACGACCGGCAAGGACGATCCGGCAAAACCTGCCGCCACCAACACAAGTTTTCCCACCGCGCCGCCCGTGAATCTCGGCGTTGATGCCCTGCTGGCTCTGCAGGATGCCGGGGCGCCGGCCAGCACGGCTGATCCCGTGAAGTCCAGCGACCCCGTTGAAGAAGACGCCGGCCCCTCCGCCGCCGACCAGTTCCTCGACTACATGAAGAAGACCCCGGAAGAGCGCCTGCGCGACAAGATCCTCAAGGCGCTCGGCGTCACCGAGGAAGACATCAAGTCGATGTCGCCGGATGAGCGCGTGGCGCTGGAAGAGAAGATCAAGGAGATCGTCAAGGAGACGATGGTGAAGGCCGAAGGCCCCGGCGCCGCGGAGCGTGAGGACGCTGGCTTCAAGGCCAAACTCCAGCAATTCATGCTGGAACAGGCCTGATCCGGAAAGCCTGATTGGCCTGCGGCATCCTGTTTCTGGAATGATTCCAGTTCCCCACTGGTGTTGACCTGCCAATGGCGCCATATGGGCCCCAGAACAGGAGACCCCCATGGCAGACGGCCTGGACCTCACCCCCAACCGCATCGTTGAAATCCCGGCGCCGCGCGGCGCCGTGCGCATCGGCCAGTCGCTGCCGGTAAGCTTCATCATGGGCCCGTGCCAGCTGGAAAGCCGCGCCCACGCGCTCGAAATGTCCGCCGCCATACGCGAGATCGCGGACCGCCTCGGCGCCCATGTCATCTACAAGACCTCGTTCGACAAGGCGAACCGTTCCAGCATCAACACGGCCCGCGGTCTCGGCCTCGGCGCCTCGCTCGAGATCTTCAACGAGATTCGCGAAACCTCCGGCCTGCCGGTGATCACCGACGTCCACCTGCCCGAGCAGTGCGCCGAAGTCGCCCAGGCCGTCGACGTGCTGCAGATCCCGGCTTTCCTCTGCCGCCAGACCGACCTGCTGGTCGCCGCCGCCCAGACGGGCAAGCCGATCAACGTCAAGAAGGGCCAGTTCCTCGCCCCGTGGGACATGAAGAACGTCGTCAACAAGCTGGTCGCCTCCGGCTGCCGTGACGTGCTGGTGTGCGAGCGCGGCGTCAGCTTCGGCTACAACACGCTCATCTCCGACATGCGCGCGCTGCCCGAGCTTGCCGCCACCGGCGCGCCCGTGGTGTTCGACGCAACGCACTCCGTCCAACAGCCCGGCGGGCAGGGCACGACGTCGGGCGGCCAGCGCCAGTATGTTCCCATCCTCGCCCGCGCCGCCGCCGCCGTCGGCATCGCCTGCGTCTTCATCGAGACGCACGAGAACCCCGACAAGGCGCCCAGCGACGGCCCCAACATGGTCCCGCTCAACCAGCTCGAAGAGCTGATGCGCCAGATCATGGCCGTGGATAAGCTGGCGAAGAGCTTCGGCTAAGGCTCGTTCTGGCTGACACTGCCGGACTGATGGCGCTTCGTTGGAAACGCAACGACGGTGTTCGCCGCTTTCAGACTTGCGATCATGCCTGCTCGGCATGCCTTGCAGGCGTGTCCTGTGCCCGCCGCCTTGGCGAGGATGGCAAGTCCGCCTTTGGGGCCACACCATTCTTCGCGCTTGCCATTCCAGCGGCGCGCATATCCGCGCGCGATCATAAGCTTGCCGAAATCCCGGTCGTCGATACGAACATGGGCAATCGTGCGGCCATAAACGTCTACACGCCCTGTGGGTCTCAGCTCGATCTTGTTGGCGGTTGCGACAATCATTTCGGCTGCGCTCTTGGCCTGTTCGCCCTTGATCTTCTCGCGATAGCAGCCCGCGCGCTCATCCGTTTCCGGGCAATCGATGTTGGCGAGGCGGTAGCGCGCGCCCGTGGCAGGATCGTCCAGTGTGTCGCCGTCTACGACGCGAAGCGTCGTCACGATTTGGCCAGGCAGGGCGCCTGTCAACCATTCGTGCGACAGCCGCATCTTGCGCTTTGAGCGCCGAAGCAAATTTCTGGAATTTCGCGCGATGTTTCTCGCTGAAAGATGTCGCCGAGTGGCGCGCCTCAGACGGCGAAAGCCGGCCTTCAGCACGATAGCTGCGGCGACCAGCATCGCGATCGCAATAAGAGGCTTCAGATCCCCAACCATCTTTGCAGTCTCGCACACCTCAGTTTCAGTCCGGCGAGGGCGTTCCTGTAAAACGCTTCGATGCGATTCAGCGCGAGGTAAGGGTTTGCGCAACGCGCCCGAGCACGATCCGCCTTTACACATCCCGCAACCCGCGCAATTCTCGCCGCAAGGTCAGATGCTTGTTGCGCGGGGAGCGCCGGATGAAAGCGTGGGGCCTGTTCCTGTCATTGATCCTGTTCTGTGCGGGCTGCGCCACGCCGCCCGAGCAGCCTGCGCCGCCAAGCCGCTATGGCGGGCCGCCTCTGCCAAGTCCCGAAAACTTAGACCGTGCGGACGTCGAGGTGATTCGCGGAACGTTCAGCGCCGGCCGCCAGCCGGATGGCAACACAGTCGTTCTGGCCAGCGCCGATGGCCTCATCGTGTTCGACACCGGCCGCCATGCCGCCCACACGCAGAAGATCATCGACCTGGCTGAAGCGCGCGGCCAGCCAGTGGTGGCCATCATCAATTCGCACTGGCACCTCGACCATGTCAGCGGAAACATACTGCTGCGGCAGCGGTGGCCCGGCGCCGTCGTCTATGCCAACGACGACGCACTGACCGATGCGCTGGGCTCATTCCTTGCTCGTGGTCTTGAGGCCAACCGCAAGACCGTCGCTGATCCCGCGACACCGGCGGGCCTTGCTGAAGACCTGCGCGGGGACATCGCCACGGTGGAGCAGGGGGACAAGCTCCATCCCGATGTGTCGATTGCTGCCAATCGCACGATCGATGTTGGCGATTACAAGCTGAGCCTGCGCGTAGCCAAGGGCGTCAGCGCCGGAGACATCTGGCTTGACGAGGACGCCACAAGGCTTGTCGCATCTGGCGACCTCGTCACGCTGCCCGCACCCTTCCTCGACACGGCGTGCCCGAAAGAGTGGCGCGCCGCGCTGGATCGCATCCTCGCCACGCCCCTCAAACGTCTCATTCCCGGCCATGGCCGCGAGATGACGCGCGTCGAGGTCGTGCTCTATCGCGACGCTTTCAACGCCTTGCTCGACTGCGCCAACGGCGATGCGCCGGCGGCGGCCTGTGCTGATGCCTGGGCCGCCGCCGCCGCACCGCTGCTTGATGCGCAATCGGGAACGCAGGCCGATGCCGAGGCCTATGCGCGCTACTATGTCGAGAGCGTGCTCCGCGCGGGCAAAACCCGCGCGGATTGCCCCGCCTAGTTCCCCGGCTTGAAGCCGAGGATGACGTTCCCCGGCGCCTGGCCGAACGAGCCATAGCCCGAATTCACCACCAGCAGCCCGTTGGCTGCATAGATCGACGCCGCATCGATGGCGCCGCCCTTGCCCGGCACGCCATTGGCCGTGATGTAGTCCTTTGCCGTCGCCTGGATCCACAGCAGCTTGCCTGTCTTGGCATCCAGCGCATGCAGCCTGCCGTCCAGCGTCGCCGCCAGCACGACGCCGTCGATCACGGCAGGCGCGGTCGACATGGCGATCGGATGGACCGGGAAGATCGGCGGCATGCCCGGTGGCAGGGCAGGTGCGGTCGCGCCCGCCGGCATCTCCGGATTGTACTGCCACTTGATCTTGCCGGTCTTGGCGTCGAGTGCGTAGAGGCCCGGCTTGATGCTGGGATCGAAATCCCACTCGCCTTTGATCGGCACGCCCACGCTCGAGATCGGCGCGTAGACCGTGTCCTTGTCATAGGCGATGCCCCAGTGGACGCCACCCAGCGCCCCACCGGTCCCCAACGCCTTGCGCCACACGACCTTGCCGGTCGCCGGATCGAACGCCCACACGGAGCCGGATTTCTGCCCTGCATAGACCAGCTGCTTGCCATCGCTATGCGTGCCGAGGATTACCGAGGCGCCGAAATCCACGTCGCGATAGACCGTCTCCGGCGCGCTCGTGCAGTTCAGCAGCTCTTTCTTCGAATGGAGGTCGCAGCCGATATTGTAGATGTCGTTCGGCGTGGCGTGGAAGCTCCACTTCTCCTTGCCGGTCTTGAGGTCGATGGCGATCACCGCGTTGGTGTTCTTGTGCGCGGGCGGCGAATTGCTCTCACCGGTCGCGAAATAGATCAGGCCGCGCTTCTCATCCACCGACGGCGAATTCCAGATCGGCGCGCCCGACGGTCCCAGCAGCGATTTGCCATCGCCGCGGTCACGCTGGTGGGTCGCATCCGGCATGGTGTCATAGCGCCATTGCTGCTCGCCCGTTTTGGGATCCAGCGACAGCACATAGCCATGGTTGTTGCAGCACACGACACTGTTGCTGCCGCCGAACACGATCTCGAACTGCGCCACCGGCACGATCACACGGTCCTTCAGAACGGTCGGCGTGCCTGTCGTGGTGGAATAGCTGAACGTCCCCACCTGCTTCGTCCACACGGCTTTGCCGGTCCGCGCATCGACAGCGTGCACCGTCGTGTCCTGGCCCGAGAACACCAGCAGCGGCACATCGCCAACATAGCCGAAGGCCGAGCTGGTCCGCAGCGGCGCGCCGCCCGGCGTGTTGTAGACCCATTGCAGGCAGGGCTTGTCCGGGATCGACAGGTCGAACGCGTACATCGCGCCAACGTCGGCCACCGGCACGAACAGGTTGTTGCCCACGACAGCGCCCTGCGCGCGCATGCCCGTGGCATCCGGGAAGCCGACAGCCCAGGCCAGCTCCGGCGCTTTCTGCAATTGCGCCTTGCTGATCCCGGCCTGCTTGGCGGTCAGCGAGCGGGTGTTGTGCTTGTCGAAGCCGAAATTGGTGATGGTCGGCGCGCCCGTCAGGTCGACCGGCATGCGTGCGGCATCGCACTTCATGCCGTCGGTCCAACTGGCTGCCACGGCCTTGGCGCCGATCAGGTAGTTCACCACCTGCGCCCGCTGCTCGGCCGAGAGGGGGCCGCCCTGCGCCTTCATCTTGCCCTCGGTCAGGGCGAAGTTGATGAACTGCAGGCTCATCTCTTTCAGGGTGGATTTCGCCGGCGAGCGCGTGGCTTCCGGCTGGTCATGGCAGACGGCGCAATACTGCTTGTAGACGGCCTCGCCGGGATGGCCGGCCATGGCGTCGGCTTCCTGCTTCGGCGCCGGGGCGACGATGTCATGGGCCGGCGTGGGCGGCGCTTCGGCCACAGGCGTTGCGGCGGCGGGTTTTTCCGCGACAGCAGGGTTGGGCGCAGGCGTTGCCTGGCACGACATCAGCGCAAGCGACACAGCACCCGTCATCAAGGCGCGTGAGAGAGCTATCATTTCCGTCCCCGCAGGCGAGCAGCCTCACTGGCTGTCTTTGCCGGGACATTGCGCCAGTCGCACGCGATTGCCTAGTCACTGTCTGGTTCGGGCGCGGCGTCCTCCACAGCGTTGCCCCCGTGCCACAAAAGACTGCGCCGCCGGAGCGTTCAGGGCTCCGGCGGCGCTAGGGATCAAGACAGTTCCGGGGTCGGTTAGAACGTCTTGCGGATCGTCGCGAACACCTGACGCGGCGCGCCGACCATCAGCGTCTGGCCATCAGAGCCCGTGCCGAAGCCGTTGGTGCCGAGGGTCGAGACATATTCCTCGTCCATCAGGTTGGTGACGTTGAGCTGGATTTCGGCGCCTTCCAGCATCTCGTTGCCGCCAAGGCGATAACCCGCCGTGAGATCGACCAGCGTGTAGGCGTCGACTTTCGCGAGGTTGTCGTACGAGAAGTAGCGCTCGCCGGTGTAGGCGACCGACAGCTTGCCGTAGAGCGAGCCGTTGTCGTAGCCGAGATCGGCCTTCAGCAGGTGTTCCGGCGCGTTCACCACCGTCTTGCCGCCCGTGAGGATCGGCGCGGGCAGGGTGGCGTCCACAACGTTGTCATCGTACTTCGAGTCGTTGAACGCGTAGGAGCCGAACAGCGTCCACTCGTCGGTGAGATCATACGAACCGGCCAGCTCGAGGCCTTTCGTGGTCACGCTGCCGACATTCTTGATCACCGACGGGTTGCCGATGATGCCGGCGCCCGACGAGAGACCTAGCAGGCGATCCTCGAATTTCACGTAGTAAGCCGCCGCAACGCCCTGGAACGGACCATTGCGATAGCGATAGCCAACTTCAGTCGTCTTGGAGCTTTCCGGATTGGTGTTCGCCTTGATGAAGTCGAAGCCCGACTGCGTCTGCGACGCCGCCGGGGCCAGCGTGTGGGCGCGCATGTTCTCGGTGTAGCCGCCGAACACTTCGCCATCGCCGACCGACCAGTTGAAGCCCGCCTGCGGCAGGAAGTTGTCTTCCGAGGTGATCGTGCCGTCGAGGTCGTTGTTGGCGCCGGCAACCGGCGTGGCAAAGCCGTTGGTCAGCGTGTCGACCGTCATGTCGACCGAAACCGACTTGAAGCCGGCCGACAGGGTGAGGTCCGGCGTCACCGCCCATGTGTCCTGCACGTGGAACATCTGCGTCTCGAAGTCATACGTGTAGGCCCACTGCGTCGCGAACGCATTGCGCATGAACTCCAGCGTCGGCCGCGGAGCTGCGCGCGTGTTGGCGTAGAAGCGCCGCGCCTGGTCGAAGTTGTTCTTTTCGAACCAGAAGCCGCCTTCCAGCGTGTGATCGCCCAGCGTCCAGGTCAGCGACCCCAGCGCGCCCTTGCGGTCCATGTCGTACTCGGTCGTGCGCACCGAGATCGGCGACAGCGAGGTATCGGTCGAGCCGAACGAGAACGGGCTGACATACGGCGTGAACCAGATGCCCTGGCCTTCGTTCTTGTGCAGGTATCCCGTCAGCGACACCGCGATGTCCTGCGTCAGCTCGACGTCATACGTCAGGCGGCCGAGCTGGTCGTCGCGCAGGCCAGCCGCGTCGTAATACGCATCATCAACCGTTGCGATCGGCGAGGGATAGACCGTGCCCGCGCCCGCATTGGTGACCGGCGCGCCCGTGTCGCCACGGTTGTTGGCGATGTCGGCGATCTGCTGCGCCAGCGTCCAGTTCGGCGCGAGGTTGTCCCAGTCATAGCCAAGACGGTTGATCATCGCGAGCGAGAGATCCTGGTAGTCGGTCTCGCGGCGCTTCGACCAGTCGTAGAAGCCCGAGAGCACGCCCGGCCCGATCGGCTGTTCGAACGCGACGTTGATCTGCTCGCTCTTCTGCGGGCCATCGCCCTTCCACTTGTCCTGCGTGTGGTTGGCGTAGGAGATCGAGGCCTTGCCGCCCGTCGGCAGCACGCCCGACTCAAGGCGCGCATAGCCGCGGAACATGTTCTCGGTGCCGCCGGTGAGGGCGATCTGGCCGCCGAACTCGTCTTCCGGCGCGCGGCTGGTGAAGGTCAGCGCCCCGCCGAGGTTCGAGGTCGAGGCGGTCGAGAGCGAGGCTGCGCCCTGCGCCAGTTCAACCTTGCCGATGTTCTCGGAGATGATCGCGCGCGAGATGTGCAGGCCGTTATAGTTGCCGTAGGACATGTCGCCCAGCGGCACGCCATCGAGCGTGTAGCCTAGCTGGTCCTTCTGGAAGCCGCGGATGTTGATGTTCACCGCCCACTCATAGGCGCCAAACGGATCGGCCGCCGTGTAGTTCACGCCCGGCAGGCTCTCGATCAGCTTGATCGCGGAGGAGCCGGCCGCTTCCAGCGACAGGTCTTCGGCGGTCAGCACCTGCACCTGGCGCGTCTCGCCTTCGCCGATGATCACGATCACATTGCTCGTATTGTCTGCGCTGTTGTCTTCGGCCACGGCCGGCGTCGTATCCGGTCCGGACTGGGCAAAAGCCTGGCCCGCGCCCAGCGCGACCAAAGCCGCGCTCATCAGAAGCTTGATCTTCACGAAACACCCCTTGGGTTCATTGGCGCTGTCCCGTCTGGGGTGCGCGCGGCGGGGTTAGGCGCCATCCATGACAGCGCGGCTGCTTGCCGATGACGGTTCGACGTCAGGCGAGCAAAAGTTCCATGACGGGGATTGCGCGCAACGTGGTGAACACCCCCCGGCCTTGCCCGGAGAGGCCGCCACAGCCGAATTCACTTGTTGGAAACCCCTCCACCCCCTACTTTGGCAGTTGGCGGTTAGCTGCAGCGTTCGAACGGCAACACATTCCGTCGACCGTACATTTCTGTTCGGGAGCTGGCTCTGGCGGGGACCGTGGTCCTCATCATCTGGCGCCCACCT
>JAOATF010000088.1 GCA_030158285.1 Hyphomonadaceae bacterium | reverse complement strand
TTGATAGACGTGGCCGCGTCCGATCATTTCCCGGAGGAAGGCGGACTTCTGGGCGTTGGGATCGAGGGTCACGAGAAAGGCTCCTAAGGGTCTGCCAGACCGGAGGCCATCTCAACTGCCGCCGGTTTGGGCGGCATGCATGTTCGCACCGCCCGCTTATTTCAGCGTGCGGTAATACGCGGAGAAGGTGGCGCGGTGCGACATGGGGGTGGTGATAGGCCGTGATGGTCTGTCGCGTCAAGGTTCCGGGTAGTGGTATGCGAGTACGTCGATAACCTGACGAGAGAGACGTGCACGAAGTTAACTACCTTCACGTTCGACCTGGAGATGTGCTTCCAGAGTGGGCTGGTCGCCGACCGTTCAATGCGGTCGTTGTTGCTACATGCGCGGTCACTGATGCTTGGCAGAATGACGTCAGTGACTGGCTGGTGAAGTCCGGCTGCCTCTACATGATGGCGTGGGGCGTCGATTGCAGCGTCTGGGACGACTCTGTCGACTATGCGGCCCGGAAACTGCACGGCCCGAACGAGGTTCCGGACGAGAATTTCGTCATGACGACCTGGCACACTAACGACACGCTTGAGCAGGTATTCTGGTACGCGCAGTTCTGCGGAAACTTCGGATATGATGATCAAGTTCTCGATCTGACGTTGATCCTCGACATCGGCGAGACATGGCGCGAGCGTGAGCTGTGCGCGCTGTTTGCGGGCTCACACGATCTCCCCGATCGTGAATCTTGATCGCGGCGATATGCCGGGCAGGCGCCTGGTGGTCCGTTGATTACCGCCGGTTCTGCGCCAGCGCGGCGCAGGACGAGAAGCCGATCGGGCCCTGCGTATCGTGAAGCGTGCAGTGGCCGACGGCGACGCCTTCGGCGCTCTGGTGGTCGGAGACTTCGTAGCCGATCCAGTCGCTGACCGGGTCGCGGTGCAGGTAGAGCGTCACATCGGAGTTGATGAAGTCGAGGCCGGTCTCGGAGCCGTTGGCGGTGGGGCTCGTGTAATCGACGCCGGTGGCGACGCGGCTGAAGGGTGTGTAGGCCTCGCCGCCGACCAGCGGACGCACTTCGCGCAGCCAGGTGCGACGCGGGCCCGGCGCGCGCAGGTCGTTGGTGACGACCATGCCCGGCGGGAGGATCTGGCGCATCTCCCACTTGTCGGTGAACGGCTTGGGCGGTGGGGCCACCTGCTCGGGCGGCGGCGCATCCCATTTCGGGCGGGACCAGAGCGTGGCTTCCGGTTGCTGCGAGCGGCGCAGCAGCTGGCACGAGGCGCGGGCGGATGAGACGCCGCCGCTGAACAGCTCGGCTTCAACCACCTTGATGCGCCCGCCTTGGCGGACGAGGCGCGTTGTTACGGTGATCGGCGACAGGTCAGGCAGGCGGTAGAGATCGGCGGTGAGGCGCGCGGGCTGCAGGCTGGGCTCGCCATACTGCTGCTCGATGACATGCGCGAACAGGCCGATCATCACACGCGCGTGGAGGTTGCCCGTCGGCCGCCACCAGCCATTGGCCTGCAGGGTGGGCGTGTAGGTGTCGCCGTCGCGGTGGAAGAAGGGTTCGGGTGCGTCAGTCATGGCGTCGAGAGATGCCCGACAGACCCGATGGCTGCAAGCCGCATGCGGGTAGATGGCGCCTATAGTCGTGCGACAATTGCGGCCTCGATTGAAGCTGCCATCAGGCCGTAGTCGCCCTGGTGTGAAGCGCGAGATGCCGTGATCCATTCGTCCTTGAACATTGTGATGTCCAGGGGGTGTCCGGCTCGCTCGGCAAGTTGCTTCAGATATTGAAGCTGCGTCCGGCCATTCCCTTCGCGAAAGGGGTGGACGTAATTCACATCGCCGACAATCTGCGCCGCGTGTTGAGCAAACGTCTTGATGTTGAGCCCTTTCAGATAGCTCTGCTGCAGCACCCGCACGTGTACGTCCTTCATCCCCATGCCGATGAAAGCCATCAGCTGAAACTGATCGCCATTCTTCGCGAGTTCCACCGTGCGGATTTCTCCAGCCCAGTCAAAGATATCTTGAAACAGGTGGCGGTGAATCGCGCGCAGGTGATCGAGGTCGAAATCACCCGTCGGGCAACCTTCTGTGATCCGCTGCACAACCCATTCACGTTCGACGCGATCAAGGGTCTTCTGATCGGTGATGCCGAATCTGTTCTTTAGAACGCCTGATTTGAGATCGACATAAGTGTCTACGAAGCTCAATCGCGTGCCGTAGCGTGGTGAAGCGTCCGCGCCATTAGATGCGCGCGCCGTTGCTCGTGCGACCAACCTTCGCGCTCGAACATTTCGAACATCTCGACTTGCTCGGCATCCAGAGGGTTTTCCTCGATGGCTTGAACGACCATCGCTTCGCGTAAAGCGTCGGTCTTTCTGACGCGCGAAGCAGCGGGGGAAAAGTGCATCTTGGGAAGAATGCTCATGACGGCAGAATAGCGGAACGGCATACCAATGGCCATCGAAATAGCAGTCGAAAACCGCCCATTTCCCAAGGTAAATGCTAGCCTTGCGTGTCGTAGCCTTCGGGCAGCGGGCCGTAGCCGAATTCGACGTTCATCGCGGCCAGCTGCTGGCCGATGCCCTGCAGCAGCTGGTGAGCGATCTCGGTCGGTTCGTACTGCTGGATGATGCCGATCTTGCGCGGGCGGCCGACGCCTTCGGGGAAATTCTCGTCCAGCTGGCCGCTATGGATGAAGCCGAGATACGCGCCGACCTTGTGCTGGAGGGCGTTCATGTGGGCGACGACGTCCGACCAGTCGAGATGATCGGAGATGATCATCAGGGCGTGGCCGGTTTCCGGATCGAGGCCGACAGCGTCGATTGTGCTTGCGTCGTCGATGGCCATGTACGTCCCCCCGGTCGGCGTATCAGCTCTGCTTGGGCGGAGCAGGAAGCTTGGCGGCGTCCTTGATGGCTTTCGCTTCTGCAGCTTCCTTCTGCGCCTTCTCGAACGCCTTCATGCGCTTCTTGAGATAGGTGGAGGAGATCTTCTCGAGGTCTTCGAGCTTGCCCTGGAAGAAGTGGTTGGCGCTGGGGACGTTGGCGCGCTCGATCACTTCGCCCTTCTGCACGCGCACTTTGGTCAGCGAGCGGTCGATGTCGGACGGCGGAGCGACGATGTCCTTCTCGCCGGCGAGGATGATGCCGGAGGCCGGGCACGGCGCGAGGAAGGCGAGGTCGTAATGGTTGGCGGGCGGGGCGACGGCGACGAAGCCGTCGATCTCCGGGCGGCGCATCAGCAGCTGCAGGCAGATGTAGGCGCCGAAGCCGGAGCCCGCGACCCAGCACTGGCTCGGCGCTTCATTGAGCTGTTCGAGGTGGTCAAGCACGTAGGCGGCATCCGACAGTTCGGCAACGCCGGCATCGAACGTGCCTTGGCTGCGGCCGACACCGCGGAAGTTGAAGCGCATGGTGGAGAAGCCGTGGGCGGCGAACATCTCGAACAGGGTGATCGTCACCGGGTCCTGCATCGTGCCGCCCGCTTTGGGGTGGGGGTGGAGGATCAGGGCGATGGGCGGGTTGTCGCCGGGCGCTTGCGTGTAGCGCGCCTCGATCCGGCCAGCGGGTCCGGAGATGATCAGTTCGCCCATGATGTGCTCGCGCCAGGTTGCCGGGGGAGGTTCCCATGATGTGGGACCGCCCAAGGGGAGCGACAAACACTATTTCGGGCTCGAATTTCAAGCTTTTCGTGTGATCCGCCCCTCGGGTGGGCACGTAACCAGAGTTGGCTCGGGGTATTTCGCCCCCTGGAGCCGGTTTGGGAGCTGTGATGCGAGTTGGTTCCAAAGGCCGTTATGCCGTGGTTGCCCTTGTTGATGTGGCGGAAAATTCATCATCAAGGCCAGTGGCGTTGGCGGACGTAGCGTCCCGGCAGCGGATTTCCCTGTCCTATCTGGAACAACTGTTCGCCCTTCTACGACGCGCCGGACTGGTACAAGCCTCCCGCGGCCCAGGCGGCGGCTATCGGCTGCAGCGGGCGGCGGCGGACATTTCCGTCGGCGAAGTGTTCCGGGCGGTAGCAGAGCCGGGGTCCGCAGCGGCGGATAACGGCCGGGACTGGGCGCAGGGCCCTGCGGCAGGCCTCTGGGCCGCGCTGGATCAGCACGTGGAACGCTTCCTCGATCAGGCGACCTTGGCCGACCTGCTGGCGGAAGGCTCGGACGGGCAGGCGGCAGATCGCCTGGATGGCGATCAGGGCTTGGCCTGTCAGTAGACCTCAAACTGGCGTAATAGGCCGGGCATGAGCCCCGGCAGCCGGATCTATGCAGACTACAACGCTACTGCCCCGCTTCGTCCGGAAGCGAAGGGCGCGATGCTGCGCGCCATGGAGGCGACCGGGAATCCGTCGTCGGTGCATGGCGAGGGACGGAAGGCGAGGGCGCTAGTTGAGGGCGCGCGGGAGGCGGTGGCGGGGGCCATCGGCGCGTGCCGTGACGATATTGCGTTTACGAGCGGTGGGACGGAGGCGGTGGGGGCGGCCCTGCGTGGCGCGATGAACGCGAAGGGAGCCGGCGCGATACTGATGGCGTCCGCCATCGAGCATGACGCGGTGGCCTCGTACGTGGCCGAGCTGGACGGCGCGGGCTCCGAGGTCAAGCAGATCATGGCGCGTTGGCTGGAGAGTGGGGGCACGATGCCGCTGCCCGATCACGACAAGATCCCAGAAGCAGGCGCATACTGGCTCGACACGTGGCCAGTGTTCGCCGACGGACGCGTCGATCTCGAATTCCTGCGCATCATCATGCAGGGCTTCAGGCACGCGCCGGCCGATGCGCCTAAACCGATTGTCTCTCTGATGCTGGTGAACAACGAGACCGGCGTGATCCAGTCCGTCGCGGAGGCGGCGGAGATCGTCCACAAGGCGGATGGGCTGATCCATTGCGATGCGATCCAGGGCCTCGGCAAGACTAGCGTTTCGATCATCGACATGGACGTCGATTACCTGTCGCTGTCGGCGCACAAGATTGGCGGACCGCAGGGTGTCGGCGCTTTCTATGTGAAGCCGGGCGCGCCGTTCCGGGCGACGCAGACGGGCGGTGGGCAGGAGTTTGGCCGCCGGGCGGGCACGGAGAATGTCGCCGGGATTGCCGGGTTCGGGGCGGCGGTGGAGGCCTCGCTGGCCGGATTGTCGCAGTATGAAGCGCTGCGGATGGCGCGGGATGCGATGGAAGCCCAGCTGAAGCGGGCTGTTCCGGAGCTTCGCGTGCATGGCGAGGCGGCGGCGCGGGTGGCGGGTGTTTCGTGCTTTGGCGTTGAAGGTTTGCCTTCGGAAACCCAAGTGATGGGCCTGGACCTGGCCGGTTTTGCGGTTTCGGCGGGCTCGGCCTGTTCATCGGGCAAGGTGAAGCCAAGCCGGGTGTTGACCGCCATGGGCCTGAACGATACCGCCGCCCGGTCGGCCATACGAGCCAGCTTCGGCTGGGCCTCGAAGCCGGAAGAATTCGACGCGCTGGCGCGTGCGTGGCTGAAGATGGCGGCGCGGGCGCGGCCGCAACTGGTGAAACTGGACTCGCATGTCTGAGGGCAAGGAAATCATCGTCAAGGACAGCATCGACCAAGGCACGGTCGACGCTGCCCGCGCGCTTGAGTCCGACAAGTATGCGGAAGGGTTCGTCACCGACATCGAGATGGAGCTCGCGCCCAAGGGGCTGAACGAGGACATCGTCCGCTACATCTCCGCCAAGAAGGAAGAGCCGGAGTGGATGCTGCAATGGCGGCTCGACGCCTTCCAGCGCTGGAAGGAAATGACCGAGCCGACCTGGGCGATGATCAACTATCCGAAGATCGACTACCAGGACGCGCATTACTACGCTGAGCCCAAGGGCGCGGCGAAGTACAAGACGATCGACGACGTGCCGAAGGAAATCCTCGAGACCTACGCCAAGCTCGGCATTCCGCTGAAAGAGCAGGAAGTGCTGCTGGGCGTTGAGGGCGCGGTGGGCACGGCGGCAGAGGCGCGGGAGACGCCGCCCAAATCTTCACAGCCAAGAGTCGCGGTGGACGCGGTGTTCGACAGCGTGAGCGTGGCGACGACGTTCCGCGCCGAGCTGCTGAAGGCCGGTGTGATCTTCATGTCGATCTCCGAGGCGATCCGCGAATATCCCGACCTGGTGAAGCAGTATCTCGGCTCGGTTGTGCCGGTGACGGACAACTTCTTCGCGACGCTGAACTCGGCGGTATTTTCGGACGGTACGTTTGTCTATGTGCCCAAGGGCGTGCGCTGCCCGATGGAGCTGTCGACGTACTTCCGCATGAACGCGAAGGGCACGGGCCAGTTTGAGCGGACGCTGATCATCGTCGATGAGGGCGGCTACGTGTCCTATCTGGAAGGCTGCACGGCGCCGATGCGCGACGAGAACCAGCTGCATGCGGCGGTGGTCGAGCTGGTGGCGCTAGCGGATGCGGAGATCAAGTATTCGACGGTGCAGAACTGGTGGCCGGGCGATGCGGATGGCAAGGGCGGGGTCTATAACTTCGTGACCAAGCGCGGCGATTGCCGGGGCGCCCGCTCGCGGATTTCGTGGACGCAGGTGGAAACGGGCTCGGCGATCACCTGGAAATACCCGAGCTGCGTGCTGCGCGGCGATGACTCGACTGGTGAGTTCTATTCGATCGCGGTGACCAACGGACGCCAGCAGGCGGACACCGGCACCAAGATGATTCACCTCGGCAAGAACACGCGCTCGCGGATAATCTCGAAGGGAATTTCGGCGGGCAAGTCGAACAACACGTATCGTGGGCTCGTCTCGATCCACCAGAAGGCGGCGAAGGCGCGCAACTTCACGCAGTGTGACTCGCTGCTGATCGGCCAGACCTGTGGCGCGCACACGGTTCCGTATGTCGAGAACCGCCGGGGCGATGCGCAGCTGGAGCACGAGGCGACAACGACCAAGCTTTCCGAAGACCAGCTGTTCTATACCCGCCAGCGTGGTATCGGCGAGGAAGAGGCGGTTGCGCTTCTGGTGAACGGCTTCGTGCGGGACGTGCTGCAGAAGCTGCCGATGGAGTTCGCGGTCGAGGCGCAGAAGCTGCTTGAGGTGAGCCTCGAGGGGAGTGTCGGCTAGTCGGAGGTTCCGATGAGCGTGCAGACAAGCATTGTCGATTTGGAGCCACTCTTCGGCGCGGGCATCGAGGCCTATTCGACGTGGCCCGACCTAACCGCCACGATCCGCTCCACCTTTGATCGCCTCTACAAGCCGGGCGCGCTGGCGCCGGGGCACGGCCACAACTTCATCCTGTATTCGGACGAGACAAAGGAAGGCGGTAACCTGCTGGTCGGCGTGCTGGACCGACAGCCGGGTGGGGCTGATCCGGATGTGAAGGCGGCGCATGTGCCGGGCGGGCGCGTGATCACGGCGACGCACTGGGGCGACTATGCGCAGATGCGGACGACGTATGACGTGCTGCATGCCGAGGTGAAGGCGAAGGGCCTCAAGCGGATCTGGAAGTCGCTGGAGGTGTATGGCGACTGGAATGATGATCCGGCCAAGGTGCGGACGGACCTCTATCTCTATCTGGCGGTCGGTATCTGAGACACCGGATTACAGCAGCGTAAGCTGGCATGTGGGCGTCATCTGATCTATGCCGGTTGTGTTCCCAAGGGGCCGGTCATGAAACTTCGCTTTGCCATTTCCGCTGCAGTGCTGGCGCTTGCCGCATGCTCGCCAGCGCCTGCCAGCGATGAGCCCGCTGCGCCTGCGGGCGGGGCATCGGCCAAGCGCGTGGCGCTGCCGGACTGTGAAACGGTGGAAGCGCAGGACCAGGGCGCGGATGGATGGAAGCATCCGGATTGCCGTGCGCTGCTGCCGGATGGTTCGGGGCTGGTGGTCGAGGCGCGCTATGCGCCGGCCGAAGATGAGTCCACCGAGGTGACGGTTCAGGTCGTGCAGACCGGCGACAAGACAATCCAGGAATTCAAGGAGCGGATGGGCAACACGTTCAACGGTCCGAACGTGAAGGACTTCGATGGCGACGGGAAAGCCGATGTGCTGTTGCCGCTGGAAACCGGCAATGTGAACACCAGCTGGGCAGTCTATCGCCAGATGGAAGGCCCAATCTTCGTGCGCGTGGGCGAGCCGAGCGGCGTTTCGGTGGTGAAGACCGAAACCGGCTATATCGCAGTGCAGGGCCGTTCGAGCGCCGCCGACTACTATGTGTCGTTCTATTCGCTGACGCCGACTGAGTTGAAGCCGGTGCTGACGGTTGAGGTTTCGGGCAAGGGCGAGCCGGGCAAGGTTATCGGAGTGGATTGCATAGTGACGGACGATGGCGGGCTGGCGGAAACGGGCCTCGCGGAAGCTGCGGCGGAGGCGAAATTCTGTGCCGAGCCGACGGTCGTCGGGCTGATCAAGGACATGATGCCTTAAGGCCCGCATGGGGGCTTAACTGGCGGCTTAGCCGGGCCCTATGGACTTTTCGGCCTGTGGGCACGAAACACCCTCCGAAACCGACAAAAGGCCGCCCTCGCGCAAGCGGGGGTGAAGCCTTATCTAGAGGGTCCGGGGCGCGAAAAAGCCTCGTGTTTGCAGGCGCTTCATGCTGGAACTCAAGAACCTTCACGCCAAGGTCGTCCCCGAGGATGGCCCCGCGCGCGAGATCCTGAAGGGTCTTTCGCTCGATGTGCCGGCCGGCGAGGTCCATGCGATCATGGGACCGAACGGGGCGGGCAAATCGACGCTGTCCTACGTGCTGACCGGCAAGGATGGCTATGAGGTGACGGCGGGCGAGGCGAAGCTCGACGGTGTGAACCTGCTGGACATGGCGCCCGAGGTTCGGGCGGCAAAAGGCCTGTTCCTGTCGTTCCAGTATCCGATGGAGATCGCCGGCGTGCCGGTGATGACCTTCGTGCGGGCGGCGATGAATTCGCAACGCAAGCAGCGCGGCGAGGCCGAAGTCTCCGCGCCGGAATTTCTGAAGCTGTCGAAGATCGCGGCTGCCAAGCTGCGTATTGATCCGGAGATGCTGAAGCGGCCGTTGAATGTCGGCTTTTCGGGCGGCGAGAAGAAACGCCTCGAGATTTATCAGATGCTGATGATCGAACCGCGCTTCATGATCCTCGACGAGACGGATTCGGGGCTCGACATCGATGCGCTGAAAGTGGTGGCCGAGGGCGTGAATGCGCTGCGCGGGCCGGGGCGTGGCATGCTCGTGATCACGCACTACCAGCGCCTGCTCGACCACATCAAACCCGATCGCGTGCACATCCTGTCGGCGGGCCGCATCGTGAAATCGGGTGGGCCGGAACTGGCGCTGGAGCTGGAGAAATCCGGCTATGACCAGATCCTGAAGAGCGCCTGATGCAGCTGCTCGACCTGCCATCGCGCCGTTCCGAAGCCTGGAAATGGTCCGACCTTCGCGCGGCGATGGCGGGGCAGGAGAACGTACTGATCGGCTCGGGCGAGCTGGGCAGCGAGGGACCGATTGCGGCGCTGGCGCAGGTCATGGGCGATGCCTATGGGCCGAGCGCGCTGGAGATCACGGCGCCGGGCGAGACGTTCGAGAGCCGGATCACCGAGGGCGATGCGGGGCAGTACGGCACGGTTGTCGTGAAGGCTGGCGCGACGGCGACGTTGGTGGAGCGGCTGGGCGTGTCGGGGTCGCGGCTGCGGCCGTTCCTGCCGGGCTATTCGCGGATCGAGGTTGAGCCGGGCGCGACGCTGGTGCGCGTCGTGGTGCAGGCGAATGATGTGGCCGTTGGTGAAGCGGATGCGGCCATCGTGCTGAACGAGGCGGTGGTGAAGCTCGGCAAGGGCGCGACGTTCCGCCAGTTTGTGCTGGGCGAGGGATCGCGGCTGACGCGGATCGAGACGTCGGTGGAGGCCGGCGAGGGCGCGCAGATCGAGATGAACGGCGTTTATCTCGCGTCAGCCAAGCGGCATGTCGACCTGACATCGCGCGTGGCGCACGCAGCGCCCGGCGTGAATACGCGCCAGCTGATCCGCGGCGTTGCCCGCAAGGGCGGGCGCGGCGTGTTCCAGGGCAAGTTCCTGGTCGAGCGCGCGGGCCAGAAGACAGACGCAGCCATGGCGCACAATGCGCTGCTGCTGGAAGAAGGCGCCGAGATCTTCGCCAAGCCGGAGCTGGAAATCTACGCTGATGATGTTGCCTGTGCGCATGGCAACACGGCGGGGCAGCTGGACGAGGATGCAGTGTTCTACCTGCGGCAGCGTGGCATTCCCGATGTGGATGCCCGGGCGATGATTACGCGGGCCTTCCTGATCGAAGCCGTTCCGGACTGGGTTGGCGATGAGCTGAAGGCCGAGATCGAAGCGCGGATCGATGCGTGGCTGGGGACGCCAGCATGACATTCGATGTGAACGCCATCCGCGAGGAATTCCCGATCCTGAGCCGGCAGGTTCATGGCAAGCCGCTGGTCTATTTCGACAATGCCGCCTCGGCGCAGAAGCCGGATGCGGTGATCGATGCGATGGCGAACGCCATGCGCCACAGCTATGCCAACGTGCATCGCGGGCTGCATACGCTGGCGAATGAGACGACGCAGGCCTACGAGGATGCGCGCGAGAGCGTGCGGCGCTTCATCAATGCGGGCGCGGTGGACGAGATCGTCTTCACCAAGGGCGGCACGCAGGCGATCAACATCGTGGCGGCCGGGATCGGCGCGAGTATCCGGCCGGGCGACGAGATCGTGCTCTCCATCATGGAGCACCATTCCAACATCGTACCATGGCATTTCCTGCGCGAGCGCAAGGGCGCGGTGCTGAAATGGGTTGAGCTGCAGCCTGATGGTTCGCTCGACATGGACAGCCTCGCCAAACAGTTGTCGCCGAAGACGAAGCTTCTGGCGCTGACGCACATGTCCAACGTGCTGGGCACTGTACCGGATGCGAAGACCGCCATCGACATGGCCCACGCCGTGGGTGCGGATGTGCTGCTGGATGGCTGCCAGGCGTCGGTGAACCTTGTCGTCGACGTGCGGGCGCTGGATGCGGATTTCTATGTCGGCACCGGCCACAAGATCTACGGGCCCACGGGCATCGGCTTCCTTTATGGGAAGAAAGCGAAACTTGAGGCCATGCCGCCCTTCGAGGGCGGCGGCGAGATGATCGAGACGGTCAGTCGCGACGTGGTGACGTACAATTCGGCGCCGCACCGGTTTGAGGCCGGCACGCCGCCGATCGTGGAGGCGATCGGGCTGGGTGCCGCCATCACCTGGCTGGCGAAACAGGACCGTGTCGCGATCCACCTCCACAAGCAGGCGTTGCTGGCGCGGGCGGTCGATGCCCTGCGCGGGATCAACGGGCTGACCCTGCATGGAACCGCCCCGGGCAAGGGGCCGGTGCTGGCGTTTTCGCTGCAGGGAGCCCACCCGCATGATCTGGCGCAGATCCTGGACCGGTTTGGCGTGGCGATTCGCGCCGGGCATCATTGCGCCCAGCCGCTGATGTCCCATCTAGAGGTGAGCGCAACCGCCCGGGCGAGCTTTGCGCTCTACAATACGGCCGAGGAAGTCGACGCCTTCGTGCAGGCGCTTTCCAAGGCCAGATCCATGCTGTCATAAGCGCGATGCTGTCATAGAGTGCGGAATGGCTGACGACCTGAAATCCCAGCTGGCAGACGCCGCCCCGGAAGACGCGGGCGAGGCGAAGCCGTCTGCGATTCCGCAGGACGAGCTGGACCGGATCACGGACGAGCTGATTTCCGAGCTGAAAAAGGTCTATGACCCTGAAATCCCGGTCGATATTTACGAGCTGGGCCTGATCTACAAGGTCGACATCAATGACGACCGGCATGTGGACATCGAAATGACCCTGACCGCCCCGGCATGCCCCGTGGCGGGCGAAATGCCTGGCTGGGTGGAGGATGCCGCCCGCAAGGTGGAGGGGGTCCGGTCCGCCAAGGCGACCATCGTGTTCGATCCGCCATGGGATCCATCGCGGATGAGCGACGAGGCGCGCCTCCAGCTCAACATGTTGTAAGCGGGTTTCAGGGTATCCATCTAAGCACAATGGCCAGACGCCCCCGCCCCAAGGTTGTGACCCTGACTGACGCCGCCGCGACGCAGGTTCGCGACCTGCTGGCCGATCGGGGCGGTGGCCTGCTGCGCGTGGGCGTGAAGAACGCCGGCTGCGCGGGCATGGAATACACCATGGCCTATGTCGACGACGCCAACCCGGCAGACGAGCGCGTGGAGGACAATGGCGTCTCCATCGTGATCGACGCCAAGGCCGTGCTGTTCCTGCTTGGCTCCGTGATCGACTACGAGATCACGCCGATGCACTCCCGGTTCACCTTCGGCAATCCGAACCAGACCGACGCGTGCGGCTGCGGCGAGAGCGTGACGATTGTTCCAGCGCAGGCGGCGGAATAGGCTCGGTCACTGCCCTTGGGGGGAAGATGATCGAGCTGTCGGACGCAGATTTCCAGTATGACAGTGAAGACGTGGTTGGCCTTGCGGTTGCGCAGGGCGTCAGCCTCGTAGCCGGCGTGGTGGCCGTCTGTGTCCTCGCCAGCCATTATGTCGGCATAGCGGATAGCTACGGCGTATCTTTGACCTTTCCGTATTCGGGTCTGCTCGGGTCTGTGCTCGCGCTAGCTGCGCTCGCGACAGCGGGCGCGATCCCGACGCGGTTCAGCCGTGTCTGGAACGACAAGCGTGGGCGCAAGCGGATCGTGACAGGTCTCGGGCAGATGGCGATCATGGCGTTTGTCGTGTTGGCGGCGGGGTTTGTGCTTGCTGGCGGGCGGCTGGATATTCTGACACCGGGCCAGCTGATGCAGGTATGGCTCTCTTACGGCCTTGTGGTTGCCGGCGTGGGCCAGCTTGCTATTGTGGCGGCGACGTTCGCGCTTCTTGTCCTTCGGCGCGAGCTGCCAGATTTCGTCGACTGATGCGGCGGCTACAATGCCACTCTCGCCCGGGTTTTCCGACTACATGCTGGAACTGCTCGCCGGCTTTGGCCGCGTCGAGGCCAAGCGCATGTTTGGCGGGGCGGGGCTTTATCGCGACGGGGTGATGTTCGCCATCCTCGATGATGATGCTGCGTTCTTCCGCGTGGACGATGCCTTGCAGGCGGAGATGGACGCGCAGGGTTCCGTGCCGTGGGTCTATTCGATGAAGTCGGACGGATCGATCCGCAGCATGGGCTATTGGCGCATGCCGGAGACGGCAGCAGACGATCCGGATGAGGCCGTGGCGCTGGCGAAGCGATCGTATGCGGCGGCTATCGTGCGGAAAGCGGTACGGGCGAAGAAGCCGGCGGCGAAGAAAGCTGCGAAGGCGGTGGTGAAGACAAAAGCTCCGGCAAAGGCGAGGGCGAAAAAATGAGCGATGCTGTGTGGCGCGATGTCGATTCCTATGTGGAGGATCGGCTGGTCGGTGAAGACGAGGCGCTGTCAGCGGCGATCAGGCACAGTGCTGCAACGGGGCTTCCGGCAATTGCGGTTTCGGCGGCGCATGGAAAGCTGCTGAACCTGCTGGCGATGTCGATCAGGGCTAAGCGTATTCTCGAGATCGGCACGCTGGGCGGCTATTCGGCGATCTGGTTGGCGCGGGCATTGCCAGAGGATGGCCAGTTGGTGACGCTGGAGATCGACTTGCGGAATGCCGAGGTGGCGCGCCGCAATATCGCGCGGGCGGGCCTGAATGCACGAGTGGATATCAAGCTGGGACCGGCGATCGAGACGCTGCCGAAGCTGCAGGGGCCATTCGACATGGCGTTCATCGATGCGGACAAGGAAAGCAACGCCGCCTATTTCGACCATGCCGTGCGCCTGTCGCGGCCGGGCGGGATCATCATCGTGGACAATGTGGTGCGCGATGGCCACGTGATCGAGGCCAATGGCAATGCGCAGGTGCAGGGCGTGCGGCGGATGATGGATGCGATCCATGCCGATACGCGCGTTTCAGCGACGGCCGTGCAGACGGTTGGCGTCAAGGGCTATGACGGTTTCCTGATGGCGGTGGTGCGCTAGGCGGCGTTGGTGGTGGCGACCGGTGGCATGGCGGTTTCCAGCGTCACGCGGTTACGGCCGTTGCGCTTGGACATGTAGAGGCATTCGTCCGCGCGCGTGATGAGGTTGCCGACCGTCTCGCCATTCGCATAGGACGCAGCGCCGAACGATACGGTGACGGCGCCGATGGTCTCGTTGGTGGAGCGGCGGACGAGGCGCTTGGCTTCGATCGCTGTGCGGATCTGGTCGGCGATGCGGCCGGCGTCGCGCAGGGTGGTGCGCGGCATGATCACGGCGAACTCTTCGCCGCCGTAGCGGGCGACGAGGTGGTCCGGCAGCGCAAATTTGGTGAGGGCCGAGGCGACAAAGCGGATAACCTGGTCGCCGGTCTGGTGGCCCCAGGTGTCGTTGAACGACTTGAAATGGTCGATGTCGCAGAGCAGCAGCGAGAGTTCGGTCTTCTCGGCGTCTGCTTCTTCCTTGCGCAGGCGCAGGGTCTCGTCGAACAGCTTGCGGTTGGCGATGCCGGTGAGAGCGTCGGTCAGGGCTTCGGCGCGGGCCTGGCGCAGCGAGGTGCGCAGTTTTTCCATCTCGACCGAGGACTGCGCCAGCTTGTGCGAGAGGCTGGAATTCTGTTTCGACATCTCGGTCGTGGCGGACGAGAGGACGTTGATCAGGCGCTTCAGTGCGTCGCCATCAATGACGGCGCTCTGCAGCGAGTCGGCGGCGATGTTCAGGGTTGCGCCATAGCGTTCCGTCGTGGCGCCGGCTTTCTTCAGGGCGTCCAGCGCATCGGCGATCT
>JAOATF010000087.1 GCA_030158285.1 Hyphomonadaceae bacterium | reverse complement strand
TTGGTGTTGCTCGTGAAGTTCTGAAAACCTGAAACGCCAATTCCCGGGAATTGCGGGGGGCCTGCCGCTGCGCGGCAGCTGCCGGGCGGGGGGCCGGCGGTCCAGAGGGGTCAGGCCGGATGGCGTTCCAGCTTGATGTCGCGGGCGCCGGTCCAGATGGTGTTGGTCTTGCGGAGGGGGATGATGCCGTCGCCGCCGCGTAGCTCCATGGCGGTACGGTAGGTGGCGTCCACCTTGAACTCGCCGTTGAAGACGATGTCATCGATCCAGTAGGGGCGGCGGTTCGGCTCCAGCACGATGAAGTGGATGTGGGCGGGCATGGTGCGGTCGGGATAGGGGGCGGGCTTGATCGACGTGAAGGCGTAGCGCCCATCGGCGCCTGTGCGCATCCAGCCGCGCAGGCGGGCATGACGCGTGCCGCGCGGGCCGCCGGCGTAACTGCCGGTGGTGTCGGTGTGGTAGGCGTAGACGATGACGCCGGCGGCGGGCTTGCCATCCTGCCAGGAGAGGCAGCGGCCGGAGATGGCCATGCGCTCGCCGGGCTCGGAGGCGCCGGCGATCGTGATGCTGGCGGAGAGGTCTTCGGCGCGGCCGGGGAACTCCTTCGAGAGATAGTCGAGCTCACCATTGTAGAGGTCGGGGCGGATGCGGGGCTGGGCCTGCGCGCAGGCGGGGGCGGTCAAACCGAGGGCGAGGCCGCCGAGAATGACGCCCCTGCGGCTGGATCCGTCTGTGTCCATGAAGCCCTCCCAAGCTGGGTTCAGGCTCGCGTCCGGCGCAGGCGGAATTGTGGCGCAACAAACGGGAACACGGGTGTCTTGCGCGCGGGACCGGGTGGCCTTAGCTCACGGGCATGAACCGCCAGACCACCATCGCGAAAGAGGCCAGCGTTTCGGGCGTCGGCGTCCATTCCGGCAAGCCGGCCCAGCTGACCGTGCGCCCGGCGGGCGAGGGAACCGGCGTGGTGTTCGTGCGCGCTGACGTGAGAGACCGCGCAGCTGAGATACCGGCGCTGGTGACGAAGGTGACCACGACCGAGCTCGGCACGAACATGAGCAACGAGGCCGGCGTCTCTGTGGCAACGGTGGAGCATTTCCTAGCGGCGTGTGCGGGGCTGGGCATCGACAATGTGGTGGCGGAGCTGGATGGGCCGGAGCTGCCGATCCTTGATGGATCGTCGCGGCCGTTTGTCGAGCTGCTGGACCGGGCTGGGCTGAAGCGGCAGGCGGCGACGAAACGCGTGCTGAAGATCCTGAAGCCGGTGGAAGTGCGGAGTGGCGTGAAGTTCGCGCGGCTGTCGCCCGGTGAAGGCTTCACCATGAATGTCGTGATCGATTTTGCGACGCCGGCCATCGGACGGCAGGAGATCAACTTTAAAATGCAACCCGGCGCGTTCGCGCGCGAGGTGGCATGGGCGCGGACGTTCGGCTTTGCGCACCAGGCCGAGCAGCTGCACGCGATGGGCAAGGGGCTCGGCGCGTCGATGGACAATACGGTGGTGATCGCGGACGACCGTGTGATGAATCCGGACGGGCTGCAGGCGCCGGATGAGTTCGTACGGCACAAGCTGCTGGACGTGATCGGCGATCTTTTCCTCGCGGGCGGGACGATCGAAGGGCTCTACGAAGCCGAGCAGCCGGGGCATGCGCTGAACAATCAGCTGCTGCGCGCGGTGTTCGCTGACGCTACGTCGTTTGCGTGGATGTAATCTGTGCAGGGCAGCCGTTTCAGCATGCCCGCCTTGATTCAGCCCTGAAGTCCGCGCCAGAGTACACGTGTAACCCAACTTTGGGATTCAGGGGTGGACGCAGATGTTCCGGACGATGACGGGTCTTGCACTGGTGCTCTCGCTGGCCGCGTGCGGTGATGCGAACCAGATGAGCGGCGGCGACATGGGCAGCATGGACAAGGCCGCCTTCGCGACCGCGCCGGCCGCGGCGCCGATGGAGTATGCGGCAAGCGAGTCGGCGCCGGCCGATGGATTTGTCGATCTCGACCGGCCGATCGTGCAGCCGGAGCCGGATGGTGGTGGCGGTGGGGCGCCTCCGGGCATGGCGCCGATGATGGCCTATTCCTATGCGTGGAATTTCTCGGTGCCGTCCGCGAACATGGAAAACCTGCTGAACGCCCACAAGAAGCTGTGCGAGGATGCAGGCCCGACCAACTGCTACGTCACCAACAGCAATCTCAGCGCCATCGGCCAGGACGAAGGCGCGAGCGGCAATCTCTCCATGCGCGCGACCGAAGCGTGGGTGCGCAAGTTCGAGGGCGGGGTGAATGACGGGCTGAAGCCGTTCGGCGGGTCGGTCTATGGCACGAACCGCAATGCCGAGGAGCTGACGGCGCAGATCGTGGACAATGAGGCGCGTCTCAAGGCGATGAGCGCCCACCGCGACGCGCTGCAGAAGATGCTGGAAGACCGGCCGGGCAAGCTGTCGGACCTGCTGGAGGTCCGGCAGGCGCTGGCGCAGGCCCAGGGCGACATTGATGCGCGGCAGTCCCTGCTGGCGGCGCTGAAGCTGCGGGTCTCGATGTCGGAGCTGAATTTCTCCTACCAGGCCGAATATGCGGCCGCGTCCCAGTCGATCTGGCGGCCGGTGACCGATGCTTTTGCGGATTTCGGACCGGCCTTTGCCCGGACGATCGGGGGGATTGTGCGGTTCATTGCCGCCATCCTGCCCCTGCTGGTGTTCGGGGCGGTCGGAATTGCTGCGATTCTGGCGGGTTATCGCTGGTGGGGCCGGGGGCGGGTCCGCAAGGCGCGGGTAGCCGCAGAAAAGTCCATATCCGGCGCAAAGCCCTAGCCCGCAGATCGTCTGGCCCCGGGGGGGTCATGCACCTGGGGTCAGGGGGCCGCAGTCATTGGGCTTGGACGGCCCGGTGGCATTGGTCTAGAAGGTCTGGCGTTACTTGCCGAGTGAGGATTCATGCGTTCCAAGACGGGCCTGAAGGTCGGGCTGGCTGCCGGTGTTGCCCTGATCGGGGCGACGGCGTGCGCCAGCAATTCGCGCCAGACGGAACTCGCCTATATCGAGCGCCCGGTCGAGACGATCTACAACGACGCCGTGCACACGATGGAGCGCAACCTGTGGCAGCCGGCGGCCGCCCAGTTTGACGAGGTCCAGCGCCAGCACCCGTATTCGCCGTGGGCCCAGCGCGCCATGCTGATGGCCGCCTATGCCCGCTATCGCGCGCGGGACTACGCCAAGTCGATGTCGAGCGCCGAGGAATACATCGCCCTGCACCCGGGCGGCGACGGCGCGCCCTATGCCTACTATCTCGTGGCGATCTGCAATTTCGACCAGATCATCGATGTGGGCCGTGACCAGGCGCGTTCGAACCTTGCGCTGAAATCGCTCAACGAGGTGGTCGCCCGCTTCCCCGAGTCGGATTACGCGCGCGACGCCGAGCTGAAGATGGACATGGTCCGCGACCAGCTGGCCGGCAAGGAGATGGAGATCGGGCGTTACTACCTGCAGCGCTCGGAACATCTGGCCGCGATCAACCGGTTCAAGAAAGTCATCACCGACTACCAGACGACGACGCACGTGCCGGAAGCGCTGCATCGCCTTGTCGAGGCGTACCTGTCGATTGGCCTGACCGGCCAGGCGCAGCAGGTGGCCGGCGTGCTCGGCTACAACTATCCGGGCTCGGACTGGTATGCCGACACCTATGCGATGATGCAGGGGCAGGGCGTGACCCTGCCGGAGAAGCCCGACGCGAAAGCCGGCTTCAACATGTTCGAGCGCATCGGGAAGATGCTGCCGTTCTAGGGCTTTCCGGCTCTCACGCGCAGGCAAAGAAAACGCCCCGGCGATGGCTCGCCGGGGCGTCTTCACGTCGGGTGCTTGCTGCGCCTAGTGGTTGGCGTGGGCGCCGTGGGAGGCTTTCCAGGCTTTCACCGCTTCGAGCGTCTTGGTGATGTGGCTGGGGGCCTGCATGTCAGTGTGGGCGAGCAGGATCTTGCCGTCCGGCGCGATGACGTAGGACGTGCGGTTGGTCCAGTCGGGGCGCTGCTCGTTGAAGGACACGTCATAGGCTTTCACCGTGTCGCCCGAGACGGCGGCGATCGCGAACTTGTCGCGGCAGTGTTCCTTCGAGAACTCCTCGAGGCGGGCGAGGCTGTCCTTGGCGCTGGCCATCGTGCCGTCGGCGAGCTTGGCGCCGCCGGTGACGCCGACCAGCGTGGCGCCGGCGGCGGTGTATTCGTCAGCCATGTCGGAGAACGCTTTCGTCTCGGCAGTGCAGCCCGGCGTGAAGGCGGCCGGGAAGAAGAACACGACCACCGGGCCTTTCTTGAGGGCGTCCGACAGCTTGAACTGGAACTGCTTGCCGCCCTTCATGCCGGTGGCGGTGAAGTCGGGGGCCTTGGCGCCGTTCTCGAGCGCGGCGAAGGCCGGAGCGGTGAGGGCGGTTGCGGCGACGAGGGCGGCGGTCGCAATCGCGGCGGCGGCGAGAAGCTTCTTCATGTCGTGTCTCCCATCCCGGCCTGTCTCTGACGGGCGGCCGGATCGGCGTCTCTTATTGCGGATAGGGCGCGGCCTGTCATGCGGCGGCGGCATCACGACTGCGTTCTTCAGCAGTCCGGATTTCCGCGCCACCCCAAGGGTTTTCGGGTCATTCGCACCGGGATGCAGAGAGTGTGTTCCCATTTTGTTCCAAGCATGGTAGAGGAGACCTGAAGCCAATTCTGGTGCTGGGCCATGCTGACGGCGCTTTCCATTCGGGACTTTGTCCTGGTTCGACAGCTCGATCTCGAGCTGGGCCAGGGATTCACGGCGCTGACCGGCGAGACCGGGGCGGGCAAATCCATCCTGATGTCGGCGCTCGGCTTTGCGCTGGGCGGACGCGGGGGGCAGGCGCTGGTGCGGCCTGGAGCGGATGCGGCGGAAGTCGCCGCCGTTTTCGAGCCGCCCGTAAAGCATCCGGTGTGGGCGCTGCTGACGGCGCGGGGGCTGGAGGTGTCGGCGAGCGAGCCGCTGGTGTTCCGGCGTGTGATGCGCCGGGCGGGCGGGGCGCGGGCGTTCATCCATGACAGGCCGGTGAGCGCGGGGCTGCTCGCGGAGGCAGGCGCGTTGCTGGCGGATATTCACGGACAGCATGAGGGACTGGGCCTGCTCGATCCGGCGCGGCATCGCGCGCTGCTGGATGCGTGGGCAAAGGCCGAGGGTCTGCTCAGGGAAACGGGCTGCGCGTGGAATGGCCTGCGCGAGGCGGAAGCGAAGCGCGTTGACCTCGAAGCGCGATTGGCGCGGGCGGCGGCGGAGCGCGGTTGGCTCACGCATGCGCTGGATGAGCTGGAGTCGCTTGATCCGCAGGAGGGCGAGACGGCGAAGCTGGCGCTGGATCGCGCGACCATGCAGGCGGGTGAGCGTGTGGCCGATGCGCTGGAGTCGGCGCGGAAGATGCTCACGAAGGCAAATGTGGAAATGACCATCGCCAACGCCGGGCGGGCGGTGTCGCGTGCGCTGTCTGCACCGGCGCTGACGGGCGAGGGCGCGGCAAGCCCGCTGGCGCAACGCATGCGCGGGGCGTGCGAGGCGCTGGAGCGGGCGCTGATCGAGGCAGGCGAGGCGCGTTCGGCCATCGATGCGGCGGCGGATGCGTGCGAATATTCACCGGCGGCGCTGGAGCAGTCGGAAGCAAGGCTGTTTGCGTTGCGGGCAGCGGCGCGCAAGCATGATGTCGATCCCGATGGGCTGGCCGCGTTGCGGCAGCGGATGCGGGCGCAGCTGGACGAGATCGTGCATTCGGATGGCGCGTTGGCGGCGGCTGCTGCGGCGGAGGCTGCAGCGCGTGAGGCCTACGATGCGGCGGCGGCGCGGCTGACAGCGCTGCGTGTTGGCGCGGCGAAGAAGCTGGCCAAGGCGGTGTCGGCGGAATTGCCGCCGTTGAAGCTGGAGAAGGCGAAGTTCCGCATTGCGGTGGCCCTGCGCGCCGAGCCGGGGCCGACCGGCAAGGACGATGTGTCGTTCGAGGTGGAGACCAATCCGGGCGCGGGCTTCGGCGCGCTGGACCGGATCGCGTCGGGCGGCGAGATGGCGCGCTTTGCGCTGGCGGTGAGCGTGTGCCTTGCGGATGTGTCGCCGGCGGCGACGCTGGTGTTCGACGAGGCGGACATGGGCGTGGGTGGCGCGGTGGCGGCGGCCATCGGCGAGCGGCTGGCCGGGATCGGCAAGCGCAAGCAGGTGATGGCGATCACGCACTCGCCGCAGGTGGCCGCTGCGGCTGCGAAACAGCTGCGTGTCTCGAAAGCGCAGGCCGAGGGCGAGACGGTGACGTCCGTGGATACGCTGAGCCAGAAGGCGCGGCGGGAAGAGATCGCGCGGATGCTGGCCGGGGCGAATGTCACGCGTGAGGCGAGGGCGGCGGCGGATCGGTTGTTGGCGGGCGCCTGAGCGGCGGATAGTTCGTGCTGACTAGTCGCAGTTGGGCGGTGCCGCTATATCCGGCTCATGGCACGCAAAAAATTGTCGGAAGAAGAGAAGCTACGAGCGGCGATTCTCAAAGAATGGGAAAAGCTACGCTCTGAAATGGCCGCTGCAGACGTCGCTTACTATCAAGGCGACGCGCCAACAATGACTGACGCTGAGTATGACGGCAAAAGACAACGCGTGCACGAGCTGGAAGCTCAGCTCCCCAACCTAGATCTTTTTAGTCCCGACAACTTGGTGGGCGTGGCGCCCGGCAGTGCGTTCGGCACGGTCCAGCATCTCAAGCCGATGCTGTCGCTCGACAATATTTTCGAGGATGGCGATGTGGAGGACTTCCTCGCGCGCGTGCGGCGGTTCCTGAACCTGCCGGTGGATGCGGAAGTTGCGGTCACGGCGGAGCCGAAGATCGACGGGCTGTCGATGTCGCTGCTCTATGAAGATGGCGTTCTGGTGCGCGCGGCGACGCGGGGCGATGGCGCGCAGGGCGAAGATGTGACGGCGAATATCCGCACGCTGAAGGATGTGCCGGAAAAACTCAAAGGCAAGAACCATCCGGCGCGCATCGAGGTGCGCGGCGAAGTCTACATGACGATGAAGGAGTTCGAGGCGTTCCAGGAGGCGGAAGTCGCCGCCGGCCGCAAGAAGCCGGCCAATCCGCGCAATGCGGCGGCGGGCAGCGTGCGGCAGAAGGATGCGAGCATCACGGCCGGGCGGCCGCTGCGGTTCTTTGCCTACACGTGGGGGTTCGTGTCCGAGCCGTTTGCCACCACGCAGATGGAAGCGGTCGAGGCGTTTGAAAAATGGGGCCTGCCGGTGAACCCGGCGATGAAGCGCGCGACCAGCGCGGAAGATCTCCTGAAAGTCTATCATGGCATCGAGGAGCGGCGCGCCGCGCTCGGCTATGACATTGATGGCGTGGTCTACAAGATCGACCGGCTCGACTGGCAGGAGAGGCTGGGGTTTGTCTCGCGCAGCCCGCGCTGGGCGGTGGCGCATAAGTTCCCGGCGCAGCAAGCGATGACGCAGCTGCTGGGTATCGACATCCAGGTGGGGCGCACGGGCAAGCTCGCGCCGGTGGCGCGGCTGGAGCCGGTGACGGTGGGCGGCGTGGTCGTGTCGAACGCAACGCTGCACAATGAGGACGAGATCGCGCGGCTCGGTGTGATGATCCATGACTGGGTGATCGTGCAACGCGCGGGCGACGTGATCCCGCAGATCGTGCGCGTTGTGGAAGAGAAGCGCCCGAAGGATGCGAAGGCGTACACCTTTCCGACGCACTGTCCCTATTGTGGTTCGGAAGCGGTGCGCGGCGGTGGGGAGGGCGACGAGGAAGTCGATCGCCGCTGCACGGGCGGTCTGGTGTGCCCGGCGCAGGCGGTGGAGCGGCTGAAGCATTTTGTCTCGCGGCGCGCGTTCGACATTGAAGGTCTTGGCGCGAAACAGATCGAGGAATTCTTCGAGAAGGGCGTCATCACAGCGCCGCAGCATATCTTCATGCTGGAGAAGCAGATCGCCAAGGTCGGTCAGCCGCCGCTGGCGGAGTGGGAAGGCTATGGCGAGACATCTGCGAAGAAGCTGCTCGATGCAATCGACAAGGCACGGAAGCAGAAAGCGGATCGCTTCATAAACGCCTTGGGCATCCGCCACATCGGTGAGACGAATGCGCTGCTGCTGGCGCGACATTTCGGCGGTGTCGAAGAAATCGAGGAAATGGTTGCCCGCGCAGGCGAGCAGCGGCCGAACGACGCCTATCGCCGGCTGGCGGGCGTGATTGGACCGGGGTCGCTTGGCAAGCTGCTGGATGCTGAACTGCCGAAAACGCTTGTTGGGTCGCTCGACAATACGCTGGAGGGGCAGCTGGAGGCTGTGGAGCTTCCGGCGGAGGCAGGAAAGAAGCCGACGCGTCTCAACAAGCCGACGCGTGCGAAGCTGGCTGCGGAGTACGCGGACTGGGGCTCGTTCCGCAGCGAGGTTCAGACGGCGGCGAAGGGCCGTCCGGGCGAATATCTGCTGCAGCTTGCGGCGATAAATGGTTTTGGCGAGGTGGCGGCTGAAGCGTTGGTCGATTTCTTTGCCGAGAAGCACAATCGCGAGGTTGTCGAGGCTTTGCTGCGTGAGGTGCAGGTCGAATCCTACGTGATGGCCGACACGTCGGGCTCAGCCGTGGCGGGGAAGACCGTGGTGTTCACCGGCACGCTGGAAAAGATGACGCGCGACGAGGCCAAGCAGCAGGCGATCTCGCTGGGGGCAAAAGTATCCGGCTCGGTGTCTGCGAAGACGGATCTGCTGGTGGCGGGGCCGGGCGCGGGATCGAAGCTGGCGGATGCGCAGAAGCACGGGGTGAAGGTGCTGAGCGAGGACGAGTGGCTGGGGTTGATCGGGCGGTAGGCATCTGCCCGGGACGTGCTTGCCAAAATACCACCAAGTTTCAAGACAGTATAAAGTCGCAGCTTATTTTGCAGCGTGGCTGCCGCCCTTGAGGACGAAGCGCCGGTCGCAATACTTGCACTCGACATGATCCGCCTCGGACATGTCGTACCAGACCTTGGGATGGCCCAGCGCGCCGCCGCCGCCATCGCAGGCGATTTTCTTCGTGGTCACGAGGATCACCTCGGCGTTGTCCACAAAACCGGTAGCTGGGCCGGTGGCTGGGCTGGTGCTCGGTGTGGCGGTCATGCCTTTTTGTCCCTTTGCGTCGTCCGGGCGCGCGCTTACCTATGGTCTGCCTGCGCCCGCCGTCAATGTGCCGGAGGGCCCCCGCCGGAGCTATCCCCTTGGCTGATTCCTCGTCCGCTCTCCCCGCGCTGGCCATCGAGGCGACGGGGCTGACCAAGACCTATGCAGCCTCCAAGCGGATGCCGGAGAAACAGGCCCTCAAGGGCGTCGACCTGGCGGTTCCCCGGGGCTCGGTGTTCGGCCTGCTGGGCCCCAATGGCGCGGGCAAATCGACCTTCATCAACATCCTCGCCGGGCTGGTGAACAAGACCTCCGGCAATGTGAAGATCTGGGGGATCGATGCGGATGTGAAACCGCGCGAGTCGCGGGCGGCGCTGGGCATCGTGCCGCAAGAGATCAACATGGACCCGTTCTTCACGCCGCTGGAGACGCTGGACCTGATGGCCGGTTTCTATGGCGTGCCGAAGGCCGAGCGGAAGGGCGACGAGATTCTCGAGGCGCTGGGGCTGGGTGACAAGAAGAACGCCTATGTGCGCCAGCTGTCGGGCGGGATGAAGCGCCGCCTGATGGTGGCCAAGGCGATGGTGCATGCCCCGCCGATCCTGATCCTCGACGAGCCGACGGCGGGTGTGGACGTCGAGCTGCGCCGCCAGCTATGGGAATATGTGCGCAAGCTGAATGCGCAGGGGGTCACCATCGTGCTGACCACGCACTATCTCGAGGAAGCGCAGGAGATGTGCGACCAGATCGCCATCATCAACAAGGGCGAGGTGATCGCCTGCGAGCCGACGCCGAAACTGCTGAAGCGCATGAACCAGAAGACGCTGGTGGTGCGGCCGGAGCAGGGGATCGACGCGGTGCCGGGCGCGCTGGCTGACCTTGCGCCGACGCTGCGCAAGGACGGCCAGCTGGCGATCACCTACAAGATCGGCGAGCAGTCGATCGAACAGCTGCTGAAGCGCCTGCGCGAAGCCAATGTCGGCATCGGCGACCTCGCGACGGAAGAGCCGGACCTCGAGGACGTGTTCGTGGCGCTGACGAGCGATTAGGAGATAATCACCCAAGCGCCGTTTATCCGGTCAACGTATCTGCAGTGGTAAGGATCACTTGGTGTCGGCGCAAATACCTGTCCGCTCATCGTCGGCCACGCCTCGGCGCAGTCCTCGGTCCTGCATGTGCACGCGATGAAGTAGCGCCGCTGATCGTCTTTCCGTGTGTCGGAGGGATTCTGAAACGTGACGAGTTGTTCGTCTTCATCAAAGTGGAAGGTTTCTGCAAGCGCACTTCGGATGGCGCGGTGCTCTTCCTCCGAAGCGCGCTGCAGGACCTCGCCAATCCCGTCTTTGTAAAAACGCCCCTGCGTGGCTGGCTTGCGAGCATGAACGGCGACAACTCTTGCATCCTCGAAACCGTAGATTTTTGGGATGCAAACGACTGTTCGATCGCGTGTTTTCTCTGAACGGACAAGATCCGGATCGAAGCCCAACTTGCACGTCGCGTCCACACGCGCTTCGATGGTCACCGTTGCGAACCGATAAAGCTCGGAAAGCAATCGATATCCTCTAATCGAGTCCTCATCAAAGCCGACATCAAGGCAGGCGTCCGCGTCGGCCGGACCATCGCAGATGTGGCACCTGTCGCAGTCGTCGATTTCTCCCTTCGCCCACACGGTCTTGCCGTGCAGCTCCTGGATATGCTGATCGACATACGCGACCGTCATCGGCGGCCCATTGGACGTCCCAAGCGGAGTGACGCAACCGCTGGCGGCGCTGGATAGCGCCACCGCAAGGGCAGATGCGAAAAGCCGCGCGATCATGTGCGGTCCCCCAGAACTGCAGCGGAAATCATAGGCTCTGGACGGGCGGTTGTCCCGTTTTTTCCCCGTCTTGCGCCTACAGGATGAGAAGCCCTGTTCGGGAGGGGATCATGCGGTTTGGCGTGGGATTACTGGTGGCTATTGCCATGGCCGGAACGGCCGGGGCGCAGACGCCGCCGGCCAAGCCGGGGCCATTGGGGCCGCCGGCGGCGAAGTACACCACCAAGCTGCCTGAGGTGCCTGCGGGGCAGTGGGGTGATGGCATCCTTAAGGACGCCAAGACGCAGGAGTTCGACGGAAAGGCCTACGCCGCTGTCGAGTTCGAGCGGTTGCAGGAGCATGTCGATGCGATCTGCCATTTTGACAAGGCGGCGGACATCATCGGCAAGCCGGTGGCGACCATCGCCACCTATCGCCAGAACATGGGCTGGCCCGCGCTGGTCGATGGCAAGCAGATCGATATCTTCCGCACGCCGCATGAGGACGGGAAGATGATCCTGCCCTACATTCTGGTCGATGTGACGGGCATCGTGACCGACCTGCGCGAGGACATCTATTTCAAGGCGTGCGGCGGGCTGAACTTCAAGGTCTGCACCGTGGCGCTTTATGGGCGGTTCGAGTGGCGCGAGGCGAAGGACATTCCCGATGTCGGCGCCGATCTCGCCGTGTGGGATCGCAAGTGCATCTTCGTGCCGGAGCATTATCGCAAGATGGGCATCGCCGATTATGGCGGCGCGATCGGGCAAGCCTCGTTCGATGCGTTCTACAAGGGCGCGACGACGCCCGCGAAGCCGGGGCGCTGAGGGCGGCTTGCATCTGGCGGCGCGTCCGGCCGATGATGCGGCATGCAACGCGCCTGGCATATCGCCCAGATCAATGTCGCCAGCTTTCGCGTGCCGCGCGGATCGCCGGTCAATGCCGAATTCGAGGCGGCGCTGGATGATGTCAACGCGCTGGCGGAGGCCTCGCCCGGCTTTGTCTGGCGGATGACCGGCGAGGGGGAGAATGCCGACGGATCGCTGTTCGACGATCCGGAGATCACCATCAACATGACGGTGTGGGAGACGGTCGATCATCTGGCCGCCTTTGCCTATCGCAACACGACGCACCGCGCGGTGATGCGGCGGCGGAAAGAGTGGTTTGTCGAGCTGCCGGCCTATCTGGCCCTGTGGTGGATTCCGGCGGGGAGCGTTCCGACGCTGGCCGAAGGCAAGGTGCGGCTGGACCGGATTGCGCAGGCCGGGCCGACGGCAGAGGCGTTCGATTTCAGGACGCCATTCCCGCCGCCTGCCTGATCGGCTATCTGGCGCGGATGACGCAAACGAAGCAGGACACCCAGAAGCAGGACGGACCCAGGGGCCGCGTGCTCATCGTTGCCGGATCGGATTCCGGCGGTGGGGCCGGCATACAGGCCGACATCAAGACGGTGACGGCGCTGGGCGGCTATGCGGCGACCGCGATCACGGCGCTGACCATCCAGAACACGCTGGGCGTCTCCGGCGTGGTGGCGACGCCGCCCAAGGCGGTGCGCGCGCAGATGGAGGCGGTGCTGAAGGACATCGGCGCCGATGTGCTGAAGACCGGCATGCTGGGCGACAAGCTGCTGGTGGAGACGATCGCGGAAGCGTTCGAGGATCTGGCGCGGACGATCCCGCGCGTGGTCGATCCGGTGATGGTGGCGACATCGGGCGATGTGCTGCTGCCACAGGGCGCGGTGGATGCGGTGCGGCGGCTTATGATTCCGGGCGCGACACTGGTGACGCCGAATGCGCCGGAAGCCGAGGTTCTAACCGGCAAGGCGGTCGACGGCATCAACGGCCAGCGCCGCGCGGCGGAGAAGCTGCTGGAGATGGGGGCGCGGGCGGCGCTGGTGAAAGGCGGCCACGTGCCGGGCGATGTGATCGTCGATGTACTGGCAACCCAGCAGGGCGAGCATTTCTTCGATGGCCCCCGCATCGACACCAGGGCGACGCATGGCACGGGCTGCACGCTTGCCTCGGGCATTGCGGCGGGCATTGCGCGCGGGCTGTCGCTGACGCATGCGGTGGCGCTCTCGCGCGCTTTCCTGGTCGAGGCGATCCAGCGTGCGCCCGGGCTGGGGCAGGGCAATGGACCGGTCGATCATGGCTGGCCCTCGCGCGACCCGGAGGCGTTTGCCACACTGTTCGCGAAATGGCGGCCTGCGTAGCGAGTCGCTTGCGCCGGTTCCGCCTGCTTCGCAGGCAGCCCCCTCCGTCGCTTCGCGCCACCTCCCCCGCCTTCGGCGAGGGAGGACTTCCCCACGTTGCTAGCGGTATGTGGTCCTGCCCCGCGAAGCGGGGAAGGTGGCCCGAAGGGCCGGAAGGGGCCGACGCCGGAGGCGGCGGTTTGCTCCAGCGTGGAGGCGCAGCGCAACTAATCGATCGGTGAAAAGATATCGTTTTCCGCAGGGCGTGATGAACGCTAGATCGCCTGCCTGCATCAAGCAGGAGGCAAGTCATGGGTGAGTATCGCTTCTTCCAGATCGACGCATTCGCGGAGCGCGCGATGGCGGGCGGGCCTGCTGCGGTAATGCCGGTGGAGGCTTTCCTCAGCGATGGCGAGATGCTGGCCATCGCGGCCGAGAACAATCTGGCGGAGACGGCTTTCATCGTCGCCAAGGGCGAGGGCGTGTGGGACCTGCGCTGGTTCACGCCGGCGCTGGAAGTGCCGCTGTGCGGGCATGCGACGCTGGCGAGTGCGCATGCACTCTATGCGCATCTTGGGTTTGATGGCGCGGAGATCGGTTTCGACACGAAGTCGGGCAGGCTGACGGTGAAGCGTCTGGCCGATGGGCGGCTGGAGATGGATTTCCCGGCGCAGCCGCCGCGCGATGTGCCGCTGCCGGAGGGACTCGCCGGGGCGCTGGGCGCGACGCCGCAGAAGGTGGTGGCGGGACCGTACCTGATGGCGATCTTTGCAACGCCGGATGAGGTACGAGCGCTGAAGCCGGACCTGGTGCGCGTGAACGAGATCTCGGGCGGGGCGACGGGCGGGCGGGGTAATCTGATCTGCGCGGCGCTGGGCGCCAGTGAAGGCTTCGATGTGGTCTCGCGCTTCTTCGCGCCGGGCTCGGGCATTCCGGAGGACCCGGCGACGGGATCGGCGCATTGCATCATCGCGCCGTACTTTTCGGGCGTGCTGGGCAAGGCCGAACTGAACTGTTTCCAGGCCTACCCGGGACGCGGGGCGCACATCACGACGCGCATGGCGGGGGACCGGGTGAAGCTGGTCGGGCGGGCCAGAACGGTGATCGAGGGTGTTTTCCGGGCCTGAATCCACTGTGAGTTGGGCCGGAAAACAGGCAAAAAGCCTATGCCTTCCAACTGGTTAAGCTTGCCAGCCTTGCCCCGGAGGGGCGCGGGAGCTATCTCGCCGTCTCAAGTTCCGGAGCCTGCCATGGCCGTTTCCACCTATCTCGACTTCGAAAAGCCCGTCGCCGATCTCGAAAAGAAGATTGCCGAACTGGAAGCCGCGGGCGGCGCGGCCGTGACCGAGGAAGTCGGCAAGCTGCGCGAGAAGGCGCACAAGCAGCTCGAGCACATCTACGGCCATCTCAACGCGTGGCAGAAAACGCAGGTCGCGCGCCACCCCGAGCGGCCGCACTTTCTCGACTACGTCGAGAACCTGTTCGAGGAATTCCAGGAGCTGGCGGGCGACCGCAAGTTCATGAACGACGACGCCATCCTCGGCGGCCTTGCCCGTTTCCGCGGCCGGCCGGTTGTGGTGATCGGCCATGAGAAGGGCCGCGATACACAGACGCGCCTCAAGCACAATTTCGGCATGGGCAAGCCCGAGGGCTATCGCAAGGCCGTGCGGCTGATGGAGCTGGCGGGGC